>JBHLOD010000112.1:0-5507 GCA_048940825.1 Promethearchaeota archaeon
GAACAGACTCAAGATAGGCGATAGTCTTTACTAGATTGCATTTTCTAGCAAAGGCCGACTCTCTGGTTGAACTCAGTGATGAGTTCGTCAATCCTTGGTACTAGTTCATGGACTCTCTCCCAATAGCCAGGGTAGTCATACCATTGTGCGTTAAGCTCATCGAGGTCGAATCCTTGCTGTTCAATCCAAGTGAAGTATTTGAGATGATGGATTCGCTTTCGGTCGTAGTGGTTCAGTTCGATCATGGCGTCCGTCTTTTGACCCATCAAGTATCTGTGAAAGTCCTTGATGGCATTCCCTTCTGAGTATTCTCCAAATGATGCCTTTGCCTCACGAAGGCGAGACTGATACATGTCCATTGAGTCAGTAAAGACTGTAAGAACGACATCATTCTTGGTAAGTTCATAATATTTGGCGAACTTGATCGACATCAGTAGGTTTGCTATGCTAGAGATGCCCAGTAGGTCAAGCTTGTTGACCAGGTCTGGTGAAACACCAACTTCGTTGATCAAATAGCCTCTACCTGCAGGCTCATTGAAGAGCCGTATGATATTCATTGTATCTTCATCGTCTATCGCGATGATCATGTCGGTGTTTCGCACATTGTGAATCCACGGCACATGCTTGTCACCGATCCCCTCGATCCTATGTGCGCCATAGCCATTGAGCCAGAGGGTTGGGCACTGTACTGCTTCACCTGCCGCTATCTTTGAAGTGGGATAAACTTGCTTCATGAAATCGCCGCATCCAATCGTACCTGCGGAACCAGTGGTCAGACAGACACCGGCGTACCTGTCAGCACCCAACTCCTTCTCAAGCACTTCTTTCATTGCATTTCCGGTCACCTCGTAGTGATAGAGGCTGTTGCCAAACTCAGAAAACTGATTGAAGATGAAGATGTCATCCCTCGTCCGTCTTAGCTCCCAGCACTTGTCATAAATCTCCTTGACGTTGCTCTCTGAGCCTGGCGTCTTAATGATCTCGCCGGCAACCGTGGCAAGCCAGTCAAACCTCTCTTGGGACATCTCTTCAGGGAGGATGGCTATGCTCTCGCAAGCCAGAAGAGTCGCGTCGTATGCACCACCGCGGCAGTAGTTCCCGGTAGACGGCCATACAGCCTTGTGTCTAGTAGGGTCAAACTGCCCAGTCACCAGTGGAGGGACAAGACAACCAAATGTGGCCCCAACCTTATGTGCTCCCGTCGGGAACCATTTGCCTACCAGTGCTATGATCCGAGCCTCAACTCCTGAAAGCTCGGGTGGGATTTCCATGTAATTGGCTAAGGGCTGGAAGAGACCTCCTTTCTCCTTGGGCTCATTCTTCCACGTAATCCGGAACAGGTTCTGAGGAACGATATCCCAGAGCCCTATTCCCTTGAGTTCATCCTTGATCTTTTCTGGAGTCTTGGAAGGCTCCTTCAGCTGCTCGAAGGTAGGAATCACGATGTTTCTCTCTTTGCAGCGTTGAACGGTGCGCTTAAGCTGGTCTTCATTCATGGTGAGGTCAATCATCATTCTTTCCTCAGACTTTGCCACTCCCGAGATGCAGGTCTAACGGGTCACTTGAGAGGGTAGGCATGTTCCTTTTAACTCTAGGGAACCGATCCAACCTAACCAAGCATTCAGTGGTTTTTGCCAGAGGGACACATTAAAAACGGATGGAAAAGAAACAATCGACAACTCACCTAGATGAGCCGGTATCTGTGAATTCCAGAGAGATTCGCAACATGCACTTAGCGAATTGAATTGGGCTGCGCGGCTTTGATAGTCTGACACTTATGACGGAGAAGAAGGTAGATACGTTGGGAAAACGCGTTTACAGGTTTGGTGCAGGAAAGGCTGATGGAAAAGCGGACATGAAGAACGAACTGGGGGGAAAGGGCGCTTCACTTGCTGGAGCAACTCTTCTGGGATTGCCAGTCCCACCTGGATTCACAATCTCCACAGATGTCTGCAATGAGTATCTTAAGACCGGAGGTCTGACAGACGAAGTGAAGTCTGAGGCCAAGAAAGCTCTTGCTTGGGTGGAGAAGATACTTGGAAAGAAGTTTGGTGATCCTAAGAATCCTCTACTTGTATCCTGCCGGTCTGGTGCAAGACAGAGTATGCCTGGCATGATGGAAACAGTCCTAAATGTCGGGCTCACGACAGAAACGCTACCCGGACTGATTGAAGCATCGGGAGACGAGAGGTTCGCCTACGACTCCTACAGACGTCTAATCATGATGTATTCTGACGTCGTGATGGAGAAGGCTGAGGGAATAGAACCTGAAGAAGGTCAGGGTGTCAGGCAGCAGCTGGAGTGGATACTAGCGAAGAGGAAAAGGGAATCAGGCCGACTCAGCGATACTGATCTTACAGTCGAGGACCTCAAGGAATTATGCGTTGAGTTTAAGGAGAGGGTCAAGTTGACGCTCGGAAAGGAGTTCCCTGATAGCCCCTATGACCAACTCTGGGGCGCTATTGGAGGAGTCTTCAAGAGCTGGTGGGGCAATCGTGCTGTTGCCTACAGGCGCATCGAGAACATCCCCGATGAGTGGGGAACGGCTTGTACTGTCCAGTCGATGGTATTCGGCAATCTAGGGGAAGATTCGGCCACTGGAGTGGCATTCACAAGAGACCCTGCCACAGGTGAAAACCTATACTACGGTGAGTGCCTATTCAACGCCCAAGGTGAAGACGTCGTCGCCGGAATCCGTACACCCAATCCGATGAACGAGGAGAGCAAGAACGAGCAGAACAAGGACCTGCCCACGCTTCAAGAGAGGATGCCCAAGCTCTATGCACAACTCTGCGACATTCGAGATACACTTGAAGAAGATGCCAAAGATATGCTTGATCTTGAGTTCACAATTGAGCGAAACAGGCTCTTCTTGGTCCAACACAGAGTTGGGAAGAGAACAGCGACTGCCGCACTGAATATCGCGATGGACATGCTCGACAGCGGTATGATTGACAAACCGACTGCTGTGATGAGAGTGCACCCAGAACAGCTTGGCCAGCTCCTATATCCTATCCTAGACCCCGATGCAGAGAAGGATGAGACTCCAATCGCCCAAGGTCTTCCTGCAGGCCCAGGAGGGGCTGTGGGCCAGATTGTGTTCACACAGGAAGACGCTGTTAAGTGGGCAAATCAGGAGAAGAAGGTAATACTGGTTCGTGAGGAAACCAGCCCTGAAGACATCGAAGGAATGCGGGCTGCCGTTGGCATACTTACCGCACGTGGAGGGATGACCAGTCACGCGGCGCTCGTCACGCGAGGTTGGGGTAAGACCTGCATTGTAGGTGCGTCAGCACTGGAGATTGACCCATTTGACAAGAGCATGTCTGTTAATGGAGTAATCTACCGGCAAGGAGACACGATTACTCTCAACGGTACAAGAGGTTTCGTCTACAAGGGCGAACTACCGATGATGGACTCAACAAGGAATCCTAGGCTTATCGAATTCATGGAGATGATTGACGGATTCAGGAAAATGGGAGTTAGGGCCAACGCTGAAACCCCTGAAGACGCAAGGATTGCGTTGGACTTCGGTGCTGAGGGCATAGGCCTCTTCAGGACCGAACATATGTTCTATGGAGAGGGATCCGATGAACCTCTCTTCCTTCTGAGAAAGATGATCCTGAGTAAGACAAGGGCGGAAAGGAGAGCCGCGCTGGATGAGCTATCGCCCTATGTGAAACGTGACATCAAGTCAACGCTGGAAGTGATGGACGGCCTACCAGTCACAATTAGACTTCTTGATCCCCCACTTCATGAGTTCGTGCCTCAAAGCCGCATTGGCCAGGAGAGACTTGCCCACTCATTGGGAATAAGCGTGGAGGAGGTTAGGACAAGAGGCGAAGCCCTTCACGAGAACAACCCAATGATGGGTCACAGGGGAGTGAGGTTGGCAATCACCTACCCTGAGGTCTACGAGATGCAAATCCGTGCCATTTTGGATGCAGCAGTCGAACTCAAGAAGGAGGGTAAGAAGGTGCTACTTGAAATCATGATCCCGGTGACGATAGGGTCTGCTGAGCTCAAGCATATGAAGATGCGCGTAGAGGCTCTATACGAGAAGTTCAAGCAGGAAACCGGAGAGGAGGTAGACTTCCTCTACGGAACCATGATCGAGATACCGAGGGCATGCATGCGGGCAGGTGATATGGCAGAGAGTGCAGAGTTCTTCTCGTTCGGTACCAATGACCTAAGCCAGATGGGATTCGGCTTCAGTCGCGATGACATAGGTTCGTTCTTGCCAGATTATCTCGAGGGGCACATCCTTAGGAATGACCCCTTCCAGAGCATTGACAAGAGGGGCATCGGACAGCTCATGCAGATTGCAATAGAAAGGGGGAGGCAGACCCGACCCGGCATGAAGATTGGAGTATGTGGCGAACATGGTGGAGATCCTAGGTCTGTGGAGTTCTTCTACAAGATAGGTCTGGACTACGTTTCGTGCTCGCCATATCGCTTGCCGATTGCGCGTCTTGCGGCTGCTCAAGCCGCAATAAAGGAGGCGCGCGGGGAGCTTGAGTAGAGTCCCCCCAAGGTTTTTATCGGGCCGTCATCGGCCCCACCGCTAATTCAGAAGCAATCTGAGCCTGCGAAATCGTGCAACTAAGGTCGGTGAGTACGGTAATGAAGCGGATTCTTGTTACGGGAAGCTACGGACAGATTGGAACAGAACTAGTAGGAGTCTTAAGAAAGAAATATGGCGGCGAGAACGTTATCGCAACGGGCAGGAAGAAGCCGCCAGAGATTCTTACACTGGACGGCCCTTATCAACGACTTGACATTCTTGACACAAACCAGCTCGACACGATGCTGGTCGACTTGGATATTGATATCATCATTCACAATGCATCTGTGCTCTCGGTAACAGGTGAGAATAACCCGCAGCTTGCCTATCGGACAAACATTGAGGGAACCTATAACATCATGGAGGCAGTTCGCGTCCTCGGACTCGATCAAGCACTTGTACCTAGCTCCATAGCTGCATTTGGCCCCTCAACTCCCCGGGAGAACACTCCCAACGAAGTCATAACTAGACCGACCAGTATGTACGGTGTGACGAAGGTGTTTGTTGAGTTGTTCGGAGAATACTACCACCGTCGTTATGGAGTTGACTTCAGGTCTCTGAGGTATCCTGGCGTCATAAGTGCAGAAGCACTGCCGGGCGGCGGTACGACTGACTACGCCGTAGAGATATTCTACGAGGCTCTGAAGAACAAGAAGTACACCTGCTTCCTTGGACCAGAAACAAGACTTCCCATGATGTTCATGGCTGACTGCATAAAATCGACGATTGACTTGATGGAAGCTGACAATGAGAAACTCAAGAACCGAACCTTCAATGTGACCGCTTTCAGCTTTACACCGGCGGAGCTGGCAGATGAGATTCGAAAGCATATACCCGAGTTTGAGATCAATTATGAACCTGACTTCCGTCAGGAGATTGCCGATACTTGGCCGATGTCACTCGATGATAGCGTGGCCCGAGAAGAATGGGGATGGTCCCCGGA
>JBHLOD010000113.1:0-5502 GCA_048940825.1 Promethearchaeota archaeon
TATTCATCCCCAGAACATCATGAACCAAGCATCTAGGGCGCTGTCACGACCGTCCTAATCTACCTCGCAAATACAGTCAAAGAAAATCAGCGACTGTCACCACAATATTTATAAACCGACCAGTCAGTTTATTTTACTAACAAAAACCGAATGGTCGGTTTTAATAACATATGGAGAAACGCGAATTGGCATTACTCTCAAAGAATACAACGAAACCAGATGGTGACACTCAAATCACGGGTTTGGCGAGTATAGTAGTTCAAGCCCCCGAATTGACAGTTGTTGAAGAACCCGCCAAGGCCTCTGAGTTGGAGAATAGCCAACTAAGAAACTACATGAAGATCTTCAGTGGACAAGCGTTCTCACTTGTTGGAAGCGCACTTGTTCAATTTGCTCTAGTATGGTGGCTTACTTTTACAACTGGAAGCGCACTTGTGCTCTCCCTAGCAACGATGATGGTCATTTTACCACAGGTTCTGGTAAGCCCATTTGCAGGAGCATTGGTTGATAGATGGAGCCGGCGAAACGTGATGATTGCTGCGGATACACTATCTGCAGTTGTAGTTGCAGGATTGGCTCTGCTATGGGCGATTGGCGTCGTTCAGATTGCCCACGTGTTTATGGCAATGGCGGTGCGCTCAACACTTGGAAGTTTTCAGTGGCCTGCGCTTCAAGCGTCAGCTTCATTGATGGTTCCAAAAGAACACCTTTCTAGAGTTAACGGGATGTATCAAGCTCTCTCAGGACTAGCAAAGATTGCTGCACCTGCACTAGGAGCTCTGCTCTTGGTATTATTGCCAATGCAATTTGTCCTTGCTGTGGATATTGGGACAGCTGCAATGGCTGTATTGCCTTTGTTAATGATTAGCATACCTCAGCCAACCACAGAAACTGAGTCGGACTCTACAGCATCGTCCGTTATCCAGGACATTAGGGAAGGCTTCTCCTATATGAAGAACTGGACCGGTGGAAGATTCATCACAATAGCTCTGATGCTAATTAACTTCATCTTGATACCAACATTCGCATTGACGCCACTTCTTGTGTTGCTTCACTTCACAGGGGGTGCTTTCGAACTAGCATGGATTGAATCGATGATGGGCGTTGGGATGGTCCTGGGTGGGGTCACACTGGGAGTCTGGGGAGGCTTCAGACGAAGGATGATGACTGCTTTGGTTGCTCTTCTAGCAGCTTCTGTTAGCATTTTCGTGGTCGGACTAGCGCCAGCTAATCTGATTCAGCTGGCTATCGTTGGAATGTTCGTTGCTGGTATGATGATTCCCATGGCAAGCGGATCAATAATGGCTGTAGTGCAATCAGTTGTACCCCCGAATATCCAAGGAAGAGTCTTCACCGTGCTGATAAGCCTCGGACCTGCAATGACTCCCATTGGTCTAGCAATAGCTGGAGCTGTGGCCGAATCTTTCGGTATCCAAGCCTGGTACCTCCTAGGAGGTATTGTATTGGCGATAATTGGCATCTTTGGTGGGACTAACAAGCACATAATGACGCTTGGTGAGATCCAGCCTGACTCCAAGAAGTAACAGTTTGCCTTCTTGTTGCCCTTGAGAGATCTTGGGCAACATTCTCCACTACAAAAGGCTTATATCAAACCGACTAGTCAGTTTTATTATAGACAGTAATGAGGTGCGCATATTGTCTCCGAAGGTTTCACAAGAACACAGAATGATGATGCAAGAGAAGATCTTAGCTGCATCGATGACACTATTTTCCAAGAAGGGATTTCACGAAACATCGATGGATGACATTGTCAAAGAGAGTGGATTCAGCAAGGGTGCAATCTATGGCTATTTCAAGAGTAAGGAAGACCTGTTCTTTGAACTTCAAAAGAGAAGCGCTACTCTAAGTCTGAATGAATTGAAATCAATAATCTCTCAAGAAGAAACTGCTATTGCCAAACTGGAGCGGGCTGCTGATTTGGTGTTTGCATCAATGTGTGAGGTTTCCGATGAGGTTTGCAGAATGGACCTGGAGTTCCAGCTAGCTTCATCCAGAATGCCAAATATGAGAAGAGAATTCAAGAAACAGCAAATGGTGCTAATCACCTTGCTATCTGACATTATTGCTGAGGGAATCGAAGCTGGAGAATTCAGAAAGGACTTGGATGCTGACAACATTGCAACAATACTGGTCAGTACGATTGGAGGCCTATCGAACCTTCTGGTGACAACAGGCATGAGGCTAGATTGGGACAGAATCAAAAGTGCACTAGTTTCTACTGTTCGAGATGGAATCATGAGATAGAATCAATCGCAGCATGGAATGGGACAGTGATCTGAGAAGAGTCTAGAACCATGTAGGGCATCCCGACTTGGCTATGACAAAGGTCTGAGCAAGCTCTTATCTTCGTAAGAGAGAAGTGACGATTGAGGATGCACAGTTTGACTCCAGCAAGTCGCCGCTATATTGCCGTCGATAAGTCACGCGTGATGAGATGCCAATGGTGTGGAACAGCAGAGAGCCGTCACTGGATCAGGAACGAGGGAGGACCATGGTGCTCTAAGACTTGCCAATCAGCAAGTAGACTAGAGAACGAAACCTGCGGTGCACTCTTCTGCGTTATTTCGATACTGGCGATCTTCTCTGCATCCATCCAGAGGGGCATGGTCTTGGATGTCACAACTGGCCTCATCATGACCCTTTTCCTCCTCTCTTGTCCTGCCGTGCTCTTCGGGTCAAGTATCACGTCGGGATTGCAGACACGAAAGCAGATACCGCGCTTTTCCAGACGCGCTGGTAGGACCCTTGATACCGCCGCATTCTTCTGTGCTAAATGTGGTGGCTCTCTGGAGGTCGAGGTCGGAATGACCACGGCCGAGTGTGCTTACTGTGGAGTCACTAACGAGATAGTGATTCGTTGAGCAGCAATGTTGATGCTGAGTCCCATTTGTGAAAGCGGTGAGCCATGCCATGTGACTCAGCTATTGTTGCCTGCGCTACGCAGTCTCATAGCGCCCGTCAAGTGACAGGGGCCTCGTCTAGTGAGATGCGTCTTATCGTCGCATCTACTGTTGCCCTGCAACCAATAGGTAGCACGTAGTTCTCGACGTTATGTCCAAGCTCGCCAATCTCAAGAACAGGGAAGTCATAGTCTTGCGTTTCCTCGAGAAAAGCCTCACTTACCGGGCGGCTGAGTTCCTTCTCCTCCAGATCGCTTTCCTCAAACCATCCTAGAATCACGCCTGCGACCGAGTCGAAGACTCCATGGAGCCTCAGTGCAGTGATGAAACTATGTGTGCGGGCCACATCGTCTGTGCCCTCGAGAAAGAGGATGGTCCCCTCGAAGTCCGGGCCGTAGCCAGCGAGAATCGTGTTGGCAAGGATTCTGATGTGACCGCCCACCAGTCGCCCAGTGGCTCTCCCCTCTCGAAGACACCTCCAACCGGGATACTTCAAGTCTGGCTTCAACTGGTGCTGCCAGTTCTCATTTGGACTCAGCTCAATCGGTCTTCCGTCGAAGAACGTGCTCACAATGTTCCTCTCTATTTGAGGAGTCATCTTCTGACCGAAGGTCCAGATGACGTCCGGCCCGTGATAGGTGACCAATCCAGTCCTCGCGTAGACCGCGTTCAGCAATGTGGTCCCGTCTGATATCCCTGCCAGTATCTTTGGGTCATTTCGAAGCAGGTCATAGTCAATACCGTCCAGAAGCTGGTTCGTCGTGCTCCCACCCTGGGACATCAGCAACATCCTCACCTCAGGGTCTGCCCAGAGAGAATGAAAATCCTCAAGCCTCTCGTCGCGAGTGCCAGCACTGTAGTAGTGTCGGGCAAGGGTGTGCTCCGCAAGCCTTACGTTGAGCCCCAAAGACTCGAGCTTCTCAATCCCCCGGTTAAACTGCTCGCGCCTGTCCATCGGCCAGGCCGGAGAGAACACCCCCACTGTGTCCTCCTCATGCAGTCTACCAGGTTTGATCAGGTCCATCGGAAGTCCTCCTCAATACTGGTTTCCATTCCGGCCCGCTGCTGCACTTAAGAGTAATACTCTACGTTTCCGAGAGGAATCTGATATACAACTAGTCAAGACTCATCGACTGCATCGCGCAATCTGTTATCCTCTCTATAAGGATTTGAACATGGATGACCATCTGATCGCCATACTTGAAGAGTGTCAAGGTTCGCAACGACGGACCAGAGGGTTCCCAGTTTCATCTCATCGATGTGACTACAGACCAAGCCTCCATGACTTGACAGAATCCTTCTGACACTTTCCTCATCAATTGCGGCACCCGTATCTCCAAGAAACTCAACGATTGTTGAATACCTGATTCGCGAGTCCGGAGGTTCAAAGATCTCCAGACTCTTCATGTCTGGATGATTGTAATGATTCGTTGATACAATGTAGTTGTCCTCCGGCTCCCTGACCACTGCAAGCCCTGGTTTCACCTCAACCACTACCATCTCGCCTGTTGAATCAGCCAAGAGGAATGAGATAGTGCAGTGATGGTGCACCTCAGTGAGAATGTCTACCCCCTCTCGAACGGTCTTGCATCTATCGAGCAGGTACCTGATGGCAATCCAGAAGGGGACTCCGGGTTCGAAGTAGTCCGTGATCCCGCTCATTGCGACTCCCAACCCATGCTCGTTCACACCATCCTCCCTACCGACAAACACGTCGGTCTGACCCACACTCCTGTGGCCCTGCTGAGGCGCTGTGAAGTAACTCTCCGCATTGTCCTTGAGGGAATAGAACATGTCATAGTTCCTTCCAATGTACGTCGTTCGGCCATCCGTGACCGCGAATATGCTGCATTTCGGGGTGGCCTGGGGATGTGTCAGCAGGAAGGAGCACAACGAATCATAGTCTATCCCCGCGGCATCGGCAATCCCCTGAATCTCATCCATGATCTCCGGGAAGACAGTTTCTACATGGCCTCTGCACTTCTTGCCTAACTCTATTGCCGCACTGCTGTACCTTGGCGTCTTGAAACCGGCCTTGCGAAGACGGCGACCGTAGTCCTGCCCCATTTCATGATAGGACCCAACCAGGTTAACATCGCGCATTGAAATCGGAGGAACTCATTAATCTGTCCAATATAAGGTAGTCTAGATACTGCGTACTCTCGGATTCGATGTTGATGCCTCCGATAGAGAAAGCCTCCCACTGACCATCTTTCTGGAGCGTTGCCGAAAAGCATGAATCGGACTTCTGCAAGTGTATGTTATTGGAAATGGACTGAAGAACGGTCGGTGAATCACGGATAGGATAGGGGAGTCGATCAAGTGACGTACAATGGTGGTTCCTACATTCAGGAACTCACCCTACCTCTTGGTATCCTAACCCCAGACCTACCTGTTCTCTTTCTCCTTGTTCCGGCACCCGCTATCATGATTTTCCTTCTGTCAGTCTTATACCATCTGATAAAGGGGGACTTCAAAAGCGACAGCGAATTCCTCGGCAAAACCATGGTGACCTTCTGCAAGCTTCTAGTTGTCTACTTTGTTGTAATTGCCATTGCAATGTATATTTGGCCCATGGTAT
>JBHLOD010000114.1:0-5490 GCA_048940825.1 Promethearchaeota archaeon
GTGAACCACTCCATGCCTGTTTCAAAAGACTTGGCAATCTCGGGAGTTGTCACTACAGCCCCCATTGGATGTCCGTTCCCAATTGGTTTTCCCATTGTGACAATATCCGGGATAACTCCCTGGGTTTCAAATCCCCAGAAGTGAGTTCCAACTCTTCCGAAACCAACCTGTACTTCGTCAACAATGCACACCCCTCCGGCCTCCCTCACGTGTTCAAAGGCCTCACGGAGATAGTTGTCTGGGAACGTGATTTGACCTGCGCATCCCATTAGTGGTTCACATACAAAGGCAGCTATCCCCTTCCCCTCTTTCATGAGACGCTTAGCCACTTTCCAAACATCCTTGGCATACTTGGATCCTGCTTTGGAGTCGTCAGCCTTGTGGGGTCCGCGATACGCATCTGGCGTAGCGACCTTATGCACGTGAGAAGGAGCTCCTTTTCCTCCTGGGCCATCAAACTTGTACGGGCTTATGTCAACAAGGGAACCAGTATTCCCATGGTAGGCGCCTTCAATCACTATGAGGTCTTGGCAGCCAGTGTGGGCCTTGGCAAGTCGAAGGGCAAGTTCATTTGCCTCACTACCACTATTCACGAAGAAACAGACACTCAAGGGCTCGGGCAGCTTCTC
This sequence comes from Promethearchaeota archaeon, assembly GCA_048940825.1. Taxonomy (GTDB): domain Archaea; phylum Asgardarchaeota; class Thorarchaeia; order Thorarchaeales; family Thorarchaeaceae; genus SMTZ1-83. Next base: position 630 of record JBHLOD010000114.1, read on the forward strand.
ACACAGACGTTCCGCATAGAGAACCAGGTTCTCGTGGAGGTACCGAGTGTTCGTGTTGAGGACCGCCGCCTGAGTGGAGAGAGCATCCACCACTCTAGGATGAGAGTGACCGACATGGGGAACGTTGTTCCTGGCGTCCAAGTATCTTCTTCCAGTTTCGTCGTACAAGAACTGCATGTGTCCACGAACGATGTTCAGAGGCTTCTTGTAAGAGATGCTAAGGACTCTCCCAATCGTGGATTCTCTGATTCTCAGAATTTCATCCTTCGCCATACTCTTTTTCGGGAAGACACTCGTAGGAATCCCAAGGATGACATTGGGATCCGGACAGATACTCATCCAAATGTCGCGGTGACTAGGGGCAGCGGCACCAAAGAAGTCGCCCTCCCACCCAAGCATATCTACAATCAGCTGGAAATGCAGATGTGGAGGCCATCCACCATTTGTGGGATAATCTCCGACCCTGGCGATTTCTTGGCCCTTCTTGAACTTCTTCCCTCGCTTCAACCCATCCAAGGAGTCTTCGCTAAGATGCGCGAACAACGTATGGAGCTTCAGACCTGTATTTCCCAGCTCGTGCTCCAAGATAATGGTTGGACCATTGTCCAGCGGATTCTTGTTGTACAGGAAACTGTGGACCTTTCCATCCAATGGTGCCCGGATTCTGGTGCCCGATTCTAGGAAAAGGTCAACGGCTATGTGAACAGTACGCATCTCTCCGGCCGATGTATACTGCCCGCCGGCATAGATGAGCCGCGCCTCATTGTATCTACCTACGCCGTACTGTGCTTGGGAGTCCTTGAGTTTCTTGGCCACAAGTTCGGTGAACTTGTCTATGTCTGACAAGTCCTCGAGATTAGGAACATCCAAACTCCCCACACTCAGGTCGATGACAGTGGCGGGTGTATCATGAAGACTGAAATCCACAATGGAGCCTATCTGCTCCTGATTGCGCTTCAACCATTCTTGAACTTCGGTGCTTTGCGGGCAAGGTTCAATACCACAAGCGTGCCTGAAGGTATACGTGGCCAATCGTGGATGAACTTCCCTTAACTGACGCATCAGGACCAAGATTTGCTCTTGGCTTACGTTGAGATACTCATTATCCGGTTCTAGCTGTCGTTGATAAGCGGCAATGGATACGCTTGCAGCAAGCCTAGCGCAAATCATCGGGAACAAGAGTCCTATCTCGAGTTCGGTCAATGGAAATACCGAATTATACCCACCAACCACCACGGCTGCGGCGGAAATCGGGTCATCCTTGCCAAGAATCGCATACGTGGCCGCGATGACCACTTCGGACACGGTGCATGTGTGGACCATATCACCAAAGTCGAGGATACCAAACTTTGCATGTTCGAATGGGTAGGCTTCCGTCACGACAACGTTGTAGTCGTTGGCATCATTGTGCACGATGCTTGTACGTAGATCTGCTAGAAGCGGGGCAACATTCTCTGTGAAGATCTGATGGAAGTGTTCGACGAGTGCGAGCTTCTCAGAGTCGTCAACGTGTTCCTTGTACTCGTCGATTACTGTGCTTGCATTCCTCAAATCCCAGTAGAACTCACGGCTGGCTGCAGGGTGAGAGAAACTCTGCAGAGCTTTTGTCAGATGCCCTACAGACTCACCAAGACGACGTAGTAATTCGGGGGGATGAGGGTTCACCTTGGCCAAGACCTTGCCAGGAACAAAGGTCAGCATCCTCACGAAGTGAGAGTTTCCCTCTTCATCATCGACTGAACCGATTTGTTCTCCGTCTGAAGTTTCAACGACCACCGGGCATTGGACACGATCGCCGTACTCCGATATGTGCTGCATTGCAGAGTTCTGGAACTCCAGGACTTCTCTTCTCTCTGAAACTGCAGCAATCTTGAGAATGTACTCCTCACCTGATTCTGCCGTCAACAGGTAGTTGCGGTCACGTTCGCTGGGGAGCTCTTGGACCGAGCCAGTGATACCATATTGTCCAGCGGCAATCCGAAGTGCGTCCTTTTTCGTGAACCGGGGTCGGCTAGGGTCCCTGACAGACAGCTTTCACACCTCGTTTGGTCGACACGCATTCCTAATCAAATCGTAGACTCTCAACGCTGCTCTCGTCATCATCACCTGGACGCAGGTAAGTAACTCGCCTGGGCATTATCTGGATCAGCGTGAACTCTGGATCATCAGCACCCTTCCAGAAAGTTTCAAAGTAGGACGTTACTGCAGCCACGCTTTTGCGTATGGTCTGTTTGTCCACAATCGATGCATCTGCAGCTATTCGAACATAGCCTCTATTTCCACCGTGCTCAACCATCCTCACAAGCTCTACATTGGAGTTCCCCTTGATCTCTCGGACTTTCCTGCATCGAGTACTTGTCAGAACATAGAGACTGCCCAGACTCTCAACAAGAGTCACCGGACGCACTCGGGGTTCAGTGCCTTCCACAGTGGCCAAGTAGACCACCGGCTCATCCTGCAAGAGGCTCTCAGGAGTGGGAATAGGAGAGGCGTTCATGATGATGCTGCTGAGCTATCAATACAGATAAATCAAATCCTCGGACTGACTTGGGCCATGGAAGAGGATTGCTTGGAAGAGGTCACCGTTACAGTCTTCCCACCAATGGCCGGTATCGGCATCATAGAGGATGAGCCGGTCATTGAGGAGGATGAGTCATGTGGAGATGCATCTCTCACTGTGGTCACGCTTGACTCTTCACCTTATGCGGACTCAGTGGTTGTGTCATTTGACTCAAAGGACCCCATGGCAAGGATAAACAGAATGCTCAGCGAAGCGAAGGAAACCTTTGGTGACAGCATCTGCATTCGTGTGGCAAGCTATGATGCTAAAGAAGACAAGGAGGATGCTATCGAATGGCTGAACTCGGCTCTGAGAGGAAGTGGAGATAACACGGTCCTCAACGACCAGAGCTTCTCTATGTTCATCGGCTCCTCTGCGCCGATAATATCAATCAATAATAGGCTGTCCTTTGTAGGAACCGTACCAACGAAGGACCTGCTTTTTGGCCGCATCTCTTCGACTATAAAGAGGTCCAAGCCTTAGAAGAGAAAAAAAAGAAGGAGGGGCTCTCCTGGGGGATATCTCCCACGAGAGCTGTTCCAATGTGTAGCTCTGTACTAGGTGATCTGAGGCACGGGTTCACCGTCTCTTGCCATCGACATCTCACCTTCAGGAACCAACGCTCCATCCATTAGCGCAGCGTATGCCCCCATATCGAAGTGTCCGTGTCCAGAGAAGTTGAAGAGAATTACCTTCTCAGTCCCAGTCTTCTTCGCCTCCAGTGCAGTATCTATAGCCGCCTTGACTGCGTGGGCAGTCTCAGGAGCGGGAATCACACCTTCAGCCCTCGCAAAGACTAGCGCCGACTCGAGAACGGGAATCTGGTCGTATGCAACAGGACGAATTCGTCCCTCATTTATCAGCGCACTCACCGTTGGGGCCACGCCATGGTACCTCAGCCCGCCCGCATGAATCTCTGGAGGTGTGAAGTCTTTGCCCAGACTGTGCATTTTCACTTTGGGGGTGATTCCTGCTGTGTCCCCAAAATCGTATCTGAACTCACCTTGGGTCATCGATGGACAGGCTGTTGGCTCCACTCCGACGAACTCTATGGCTTCAAACCGTGAATCTGCCATGAATGGGTATGAGATTCCTGCGAAGTTACTTCCTCCACCTACACAACCAATCACAACGTCTGGCGTTTCATCAGCCTTCTCAAGCTGAACGATGGCTTCTTGGCCTATGACTGATTGATGAAGCAGCACGTGATTCAACACTGAGCCAATAGTGTACTTGGTGTCTTCTCTGTTTAGTGTGTCCTCCAGAGCTTCGCTAATAGCAATACCAAGCGTTCCTGGATGACGAGGATACTCACTGTTCACTTTCTTCCCAAACTCCGTTCGGTCTGATGGGCTTGGCACAATCTCTGCGCCATATGCCCGCATTAGAGTTCCTCTGTAGGCCTTCTGTTCGTAACTGACACGAACCATGTACACCATCGCCTCGAGTCCAAAATGGGCGCACGCAAGTGCTACAGCGCTCCCCCATTGCCCCGCTCCGGTTTCAGTGGCGTACCGTGTGACTCCCTCTTTCTTGGCATAGTATGCTTGAGTAAGAGCAGTGTTCAGCTTGTGGCTTCCAGTGGGCGAGGAATCCTCACGCTTGTAGTAGATCCTGGCGGGCGTGTTTAAGGCCGCCTCCAGACCCACCGCCCTCTGTAGGGGAGTTGGTCGTCCGTATTTCATATACGCCTCTCGTACCTCTTCAGGAATTGGCACGAGCCTCTCAGGCGACATCTCCTGCTTCACACACTCAACTGCAAAGATGGCCATTAGCATCTCAGGACTGACAGGGTCTCCGGTTTCAGGATTGATGGGAGGGGCCAGTGGTTCAGCGAGGTGAGGCAGGATGTTGACGTAGTGCTTCGGCACTTCTTCAAGATCCAGGACTATTCTGCTATTGTTCCTAGTCAACTCTGTACTCTCCATTGTTGGTTATATCAAAAGGCCCTCTCCTCTGACATGAACGGGGAACCTGCCTACAGGGTCTTGATGACTCTGAGTCAACAGATTCCGGAGAACAAGTCAGTGCGAGTGTTGAGTATGCGATATATGGAGTGCTTTCTATGTGGGCCTCTCTCGGCCCGCGATCCATTGGCAATAACGCACGCTCATCGTTTCACAACCTTTGGAAAGGGTTGCCCATCGGCCGCAATTTCCCTATTTAAGGTTGTCCATTAGTGTACAGCATTCCCCGCTTGTGTACATTGTCTCCTAGTGACCAGAACACAGGCGACTAGACTGTGGATACGACGGATTCCAAAAGACTTGTATCCGCCTTTGCAGTCAAGCCGTCCCGTAG
>JBHLOD010000115.1:0-5487 GCA_048940825.1 Promethearchaeota archaeon
AACGTTGTCGCAGATGAAATCATTACAATGGGCGCAGGTTTCCACTCCCCGCTTATTGCCACAAGCCCGCATGGGACAGTCCGCACACCACTTGAAATGAGGGCCCTCTTCCGATTTGCATCCGACACAGTTGATGTCTGCAGGAGCAACAGAATACTCAGGACTGTTCCATTTCTGTGCAGCTTCCAAACGCAGTTCTTCATTGTCGGTAGCATATGCCTTGTATGCGTAACAGTCAGCGCAATCCAGGCCGCAGTATGCAATTAGCTTCTCTGTCATGGTATATTCCTTCAAACAAGTCCTGCTTAAAAGATAAACAGATGGCTGAAAGTACTCTAGAGCTTCTTGCTTCCCTCTCTGATGGCCAGTTTGGTCATCTCCGTTCGGTTCTCCTCTATGTAGCTCCTTACGGTTTCAGGCTCACGCTTGCTTAGCTCCCTCAAGACCCATCCGACGGCCTTTCCAACGAAGAACTCCTTGTCAGAGAGATGCGGTTTTAGGGCTCTCAATATCTTGTCGGTGTATTCTGGTCTGTGGAATCCCTTCTTAGAGAGATGAAGGTAAGGAAGTACTGTAGCTCTTCGACGCCAGAAGTTCTCGCTCTTGCGCCATGAAGCCACAGTCTTCTCGATTGACCAGTCACGAATCAACAGTGTTCCCAGACAGACAGTGCACAACGGATCAGTGAGGGCCCATGTGTCGATGTCGTCAATCATCTCTGCAATCATCTGAAGTGCAACAGACTTGTCACCTTTGGCAGAATACTTCTCCATAATCTCGATTGCGGCAAATCTGAAGTCGAAAACTTCTTCCTTCCAGAGAAGTTCCACGATCTGAGGGAGCATTTGCAGACGAGCATCCCGGATGTGTCTTCGAGTGGTTCTTCGTATCAGTGGAATCTGGATACCTAGGAATCGCAGTTCAGAGGTCTTCAAGTATCTGGCTACATGCAACGCTTTCTCTTTGTCCTCCTGCCCTAGAAGATCTCCCTTCAGAGCGCAGGCAATGGCCTCAGACATAAACGAATTCAGAGCGACGAACGATAAATGCTCTTCTATATAATGTAGCCTGAAAGTGCTCTTCAAGCAATCCTTTTATTCGCTCGAACCCATGTGTGACTGCTAGTGCGTCTGGCAGAATTCTGATATCGTTGAGTTGATAGCACATGTGTGAGAAGGCTGACTGGGATACTGCAATAGAGTACAGTAAGTTCCTGAAGAAGGCTCGAGAGAATGTTGAGCTCATGAAGGCGCGATTCAACGACCTCAGCCTCAACGAGGCCGAGCAAGAAATCCTTGGCAGCATTCAGAATGAGATTAGGATTCTCGTGATTGGCACAGACCGCTGCAACGACACTGCCGGCAACCTGCCCGTTCTTGCGCGGATGGCATCCCTCGCTCCGAAGATTAAGCTCAGAATGCTTGATAGTGACAAGAATGCCAGTCTTCATCAACAATACAAGGTGAATGGGAAACGAAAGACCCCCGTCGTCCTCTTCATGAGTGAGGAGAATCAGGAGCTCTGCAGGTGGGTAGAACGGCCCAATGCTGCCTACAAGCTCGTCAACGAAGCGGCGACCCCGTCACTTGCTGGCCGCAGGAAGTCTCTCAAGAGTCTCTACAGCGACCCCGAGATTCTCCGTCAGAGCCTTGGAGAATTCATGAATCTACTTGTTAGAGCTGACTTTGTGTTAGGTCGGGCTTGACAGAAAAGGCCGAACACACCGTGAGGACACTTTATTTACTCATCTGAGTGATTGACTAGCGAAGAAGAGAGATAGGTGCGATACACGTGGCGACAAGTCTGTTGCAGCTTCGATATCCATTCTCAGTTGAGGCTAGGTCTACAAGCCAGAAGCTGGCACGTGATGTCCGTAGTCTCATTCAGATTTTAGAGGAGCCCGTCAACAGTCAAATCATAGATGATGCTGAAGAACGCGTCCATGCGGCCTTGATGCAATCAGAAATCAAGATACCCAGAACCAATAGAGAAGAAGCAGTACTTGTGTACCCAACGGCGCGACTCATTGTGGAGAGGATAGGCAATCCAAGATTGAAAGAGTATCAAGCGGAAGCCGAGTCCAAGGCCGTCAATAAGCATCTCTCTACCGAGAAAGAGCTTGTTGTAATCGACTTGTGTCAGTCATCCTTGGGGTGGACTGTCGAATCCGCCGGCACGGAGAGTCAACGTTCTAAGCTACCGCTGATACTGCGAAGCTTCAATTTTCGGATAAGGTTCGAGGACTACTTGGAGGTGGCACCGAGCTTCCATAGTGAGAAATGGAAGCTGATCAATCGCCACTTGGACTCCGGGTGGGTTCCCATCCGACGATCTGAGCTCGATAGATTGATCTCCGGGAGGGTCAAGCAGCTCATCCTTCAGAGCACTATGGATGTGCCGAAGCTGCCGATGCGGCTAACCGAGGCCGTTCAGAGGATAGAGGCCGAGATTACGACGAGGATTCAAGATCGGGAGCCTATCGAGATAACAGGCGATGTAACCACAGCATTCCCGCCGTGTATCTCTCAGATGTACGAAGACTCTCTACAAGGGAAGAACCTATCCCATGATGCCCGATTTGCACTGGCATCGTTCCTTCTCAGGATTGGGATGACGGATGAGGATGTCATGGGCGTCTTCAAAGCGGCACCCGACTTTGTGCAGAATCTTGCTCAGTATCAGATCCGTCACATCTCCTCCAAATCCGCAGGAGAAGGCTACACGCCTCCTGGTTGCAAGAAGCTCCAAGGAAACAGCCTGTGTCCAGTCTATCTCAGGACTGCTTCTGACCCTCTCTGTACCTACGTCCTCCATCCACTAGCATTCTATGAAACCAGACTTTGGGAGATTTCCAAGGGGATAACCGATCACAGTTGGTATGCCAGAAAGAGGAAGAAACGTCAGAGCCTATAGTCTGCTATTGATCGGCTTTTGCCCTCCGGTCCGTGTGTAATAATACAGGTACTCCTGAGCGTATCCAGCATATCTACCGAAGTAGTTCCTTGCGGCCTCAGACTTCTTGCTGTAGGACTTGCCGGCCGCTGTAAATATCCCGTAGTGATTCTGAATAACACGTTCAATCCACACATCAATCGGGAATGCTTCCAAGAAACCAAGCGAGAAGAGGCAGACACAGTCGGCTACCTTGTCGCCTACTCCATGCAATTCCTTCAACCTCGTATGAGCTTCTTCATAACTTCGTCTAGAGAGTTCAGTGGCATCAATACCCTCTTCGAGAATCAACTCCGTGGACCGCACAATGAAGTTGGCTCGCCAATCAAGACCTAGAGTTCGTAGCTGGTCCTCCGTTGCTCTTGACAGGTCCTCAGGTGATGGAAAACCATGGTATGCTTTGCCGCGGAAACTGTAGGTAGGTCCAAACTCTCTTCGGATTGACTGGGTGAACTTCCGAATGTTTGGAATGTTGTTACGGATTGAACACAGGAAGGAAATCAGACAAGGGAAGAAATCGTCTGAGATGACACGAAGGCCAGGTGCGAACTGGATACTCTCTTTCATGATTCCGTCTCGAGCGATTTGTTTCTGTATCTCTGAGAGCGGATCGTTGAGCCTGAACATCTTCTGAAGGTCCAAGTCCTGCTCCGACGTGTCATAGTGGAGGGTGCTTCCTCTTTGCTCTACGTAGACAACTTGACCAATATCTGGGTTGATATAACCAGCGCCCTCTCTAATCCAACTGAATGTCTGACCACATTCTATGGTGTCCGCAAGGTCAAATTGCCCAACAACGAGCTCTCTCATCGTACCCGTTCGAGGTTATGTGGAAAGAAGAGTATTGTGATTTGGCACGTTGGGTTACAGGACAAGGTCCGAAACGTCTAACGCTTCTTGTTCCACAACCTTCACGAGGTTCTCAACATCATCAGATATCATCACAGGAACATCTGCCTTTTTCGAGGTTGTGGCAGACTCTTTCCACACCACTATGGCCACTGTTCCTGCGGGAAGAACCTCTTCTGGAGCCCCTTCACCAACACACCAGAAACGTGGTATGGCTAGGCCCTTCATACCCTCGACAAGGAGGAAATCTGAATCATAGACTTGGAGCGTCTTAGATAGTGAGATCCTCTCCGTGAATCTAATCGTGGTAGAGTTTGGACCTTGTAGAATGGACATCCTAGCCCCTGCCTGCAGGTGTTTCCAAGTGTCCGATTTCTCAGGCGGCATGCTGTCCTCCATGCTGCTCTTGACGGTGGATACGGTGTAACCTCTCTTCTTCAACCTCTCAATCAAGGCCACTATGAGCGTCGTTTTCCCAGTGCCCGAGTATCCTGAAACCGCAAAGATTCGCAATGGCTATCATCTGCCTATGAAACATTGTGGCATATTGTGTTTTCGTTGGCCGCGGTGAAGTCTTGCTAGGATATTGGTTCCGGAGAATCTTTTCTCTTGAACAATGCAACAAACTCCTCGATGCACCGCCAATTGCCCATTGCCTTCCTTATCTGTCGTCGAAGTCTTCTGAGGACTCTTACCCGTCTTACTTCCAACTCCTGCTCGATAAGTCTGCAAAGCTCATTTCCCTCATCATCAAAATCAGTAAGAATGAGCACTTGTCTGTCTTGATCTGTCGCGGAGGTCAGTTGGTCAATTAACAATGGTCTAGGAGTACCGCTCTGTGCCTTGACTATAGGGGCCTTCAATCCAAGACTCCTGAGCACCATCTCGTCGCGTTTCCCTTCCACAACCACCAAGAGGCCCTCATAGTCATGGTCCAGTTTCTGAATGATGTCTATCAAGGCTCTTTCATTGTCCCTGAGCTTCTTCTTGCCGGCACGTTGTTGAGACCTGGTCTTGAAGATATCTGCCTTACCACTCAATAGTCTGTCTTTCCTCTCACTCAAGGTGAAACAACTCAATGACTCTCTTCTCACTTCTGCTTCAGGGGATGATGGCTATCTTCATGCTTTCGCCTGCACTCATCATCTCCAGCGCCTCAGTAATCTTCTCCAAGGGCATTTCGTGAGAGATGAGAATGTTAGGGTCAACAGCACCAGCTACTATCAGTTTCAGGGCCTGTTCAACATGTCTAGGAGCCAGATGAAAGATGCCCTTGATTGTTAGCTGGCCATAGTGGAACCGGTAAGTGTCGACTTCGAACTTGGTACCCGATGCAGCTCCTCCGAACAGTACTGTCATCCCCGCGTCTCGAGTCATGTCCACTGCTTGTTCCCATGTTGCCGGTAGTCCAACCGCCTCTATCACTACATCCGCTCCATAGCCTGAAGTCTCCTCCCTTACTCGCTCGATTGGATCCTCGTTGGCTGGATCTATTACAACATCCGCCCCTGCTCGTTTAGCCATATCTCGACGCAGTTTGGCCAAGTCCGATGCAATCACTGTCGACGCTCCACTCCTCTTTGCGAGCATGACTAACATCTGCCCTATGGGGCCTGCACCTATGATTGAAACTGTGTCTCCAAGCTGGATACCCGCTTCTTCAATGCCGTGCACCACACAAGCCAA
>JBHLOD010000116.1:0-5457 GCA_048940825.1 Promethearchaeota archaeon
AAGCCTGATGAGCGAGATTATGGAATAGCGGCAAACATACTCAACAGCCTAGAGATTAAGTCAATAAGATTGCTAACAAACAACCCGGATAAGATTCTGCAGTTGCAGGATGTGGGTGTGAGGATTGTTGAGCGAGTCCCGCTAATCGTTGAGCCGACTCAGCACAGCGAAGCCTACTTGCGCACAAAACACGAGAAAGCAGGCCACCTCCTGGGAAAACTTTCTGACCTCCGTGACGTTGACAATATAGTTTCCAAGTCTAGGAAGCACGACAAGGAAGACTAGATGGCCGCTATGGCAGACCCGCCATCAGGACCGATTATATCAAAATCCAGGGTCATTCCAAGATGATTAATCACTCAGATTCTCAATCTCACTTGAAATCTCTGTGTGCCCTTCTAGTCTTATCATTCCAACCCCCACTGCTGTCACAACAATAGTCCCCAGCGCAGCTAGTCCACAGATTGTCCACATCTGGCGAAATCCACCTGCCACATCTGTAAGAAAAGCACCGAAGGGCGCCGCAAAGAGGTTGGTTGAACTCATCACAAACTGGTAGGTCCCCAACGCTCTGCCCTTAGACTCTTCACCGACGCCATTTATGACCAGGGCTCTTTCGGCACCAATCCAAAGGACGACTGGCATGGCCCACATGATGTTGAGGAGTATCAAGGCTGGAACCCCAGACAACAGACTGAAGGAGATGATTATGAGCCCGTTGGCAATTACACCCAGAAGAAGTGCTTGCTTAACATTCCTGTCAGCGAGGCCGCTCACTGTGTGCATAAGAAGGACCGAGGTCAGTGAGAATGCGCTCCATGAGTAGCCGTATATTTCTTCACTTATGCCCCAGCCTTCTGTAACCATCAGTCCGAAGTATGCCAACGCGGCATTGAAGAAGAAGTAGAAACCTAGCATCCCTCCTGCAAGCTTCCAGAAGTTGGGCCCGAGCTGCCTGAACGATATTATGGGTCCAGACCTGGCTTTCTCGATGACTCTGTCACTTAGAGACTCTTGAATGAAGATGACTGTTGCAAGGCATGCAACTACTGACCCTGCAGCAGCTATAACGTGAAGATTCTGTGGGGTGAACCCTCTGCCAAGCAGAAACGCTCCAAGCATTGGACTCAGCCCATCGACAAGGAACGCTGGCAAAAGCACCATAGTGAATCTGCGGGCCGCATCTTTGCCTCCATCTGCAGCTATCTCATCAGCTGGAACCGCACGCGTAATGATGAGAACGAAGCTCCAGCCGAATTGAAGCACTCCATATGCAATAGGAATTAAAGGCCAGAAGGGAAAGAAGGCCAACGAGATCAGTCCAACAATCATTGGAATGAATGACAACACCATTGCCTTCTTTCTACCAACCAAGTCTGCAACGGCTCCCGCCATGAGGTATCCAATCAACATTGCGAAAGTCCCAGTGGAGTAGATGAGACCTATCTGCCAAAGTTCAATGATGCTATAGAGAAAGATGCTGAATTCCCATCCCCACAGGCTGAAGGAGAATTGGGCTATTCCGGTGACGAGAGCTAGTCGCCAGAGATTCCCGCTTAGTCCCAAGAATCGCCCTGAAGAAGGTCTCTTCTGAATTGCATCGCTGCTTATAGCTGCTTGACCTTCTTCTACATCAGTCAAATCAACGAACCATCCCGAGAAATGCATCCGAATCCAGCGAGATTCCCCTTAAGACGGTAACTATCTTGGTGTTCTATGTTCATGTCACACAAGCCTTAAAGACCTGAAGCTCAGCGAGAGTCGTAAGAATCAGGATAAGATGTGGAGTCTCCCCGGTTGATACAACTTGATGATGCGGACTTGAAGCTCAACAGGGCTGTCACCTTTGAATGGCTCTACACCAACGGCCTTGGTGGCTATGCCTCATCCACAGTTGTAGGACTCAACACTAGAGGTTATCACGGATTGTTGATGTCATCACTCAGTCCTCCAGTCGACAGATGGCTCAACCTCTCTCGGTTGGATGAGGTTGTCGCAACGTCCGAGGGAGAATTCAATCTGGCCACAGAACAGACAGTCAAGGGGGTTGTGAATAGAGGGTACAGGATGCTCAAGCAGTTTGAACTGAACCCACTTCCCCAGATGACATATGAAGCCGACGGCGTGACTGTAGTCAAGACTGTGTTCATGGGCTATCGACGCAACCTTACCATAGTTAACTACGAGGTCAAGAATTCTGATGAAACTGTTCTCACGGTGACACCGGTTCAAACATGCCGCGCAATCCACGCTCGTCCAGAAAGGCTTGATTTCACACCAGAAGTTGAGGCGATTGATGACAACTCATACTTCTCCTTTGATGATCGGCCAAATAGTCCTTGGATGCTTTCATACACTCCCGACGCAGAGTTCACACCCTCTGAGGTTCGCCCTACTGAGGCTCAGGTGTATCGTAGGGAGAAGGAGATGGGACTCCCGCATAAGGAGGAGCTGTATGTTCCAGGAGTCTTTCACACGACACTTGAACCCGGGGAGCATTTTCTCTCTCTCTTGTTCGCAGTTGCCCCTACAAGAAAACAACTGCGATCTGACCTTGGGAGTCTGGCAAAAGCAGAGAGAAAGGACTTTGCAAGGCTGAGGTTTGAGGAACTAAGACGGAGGAAGGTACTCAACGATAGGGCTTACTCAATGTCATCAAAGGTCCGTGACGAGGACATAGAGTGGCTTGTGATGAATGCTGATTCATTCATTGTTGACCGGGCGTCCACAAGGATGAGGTCTGTAATAGCGGGATACCACCAACTAGCGGATATCGGTCTTGATGCCCTAATCTCTCTACCAGGTCTTACAATGTCCATTGGGAGATTTCAAGATGCTCGTGCTATCTTGACTACGTATGCTAGACACTCAAGATATGGTCTAGTGGCCAACGACTTTCCTGACAAAGGGATACAACCCGAGTATGACTCTGTGGATGCCTCACTCTGGTATATTATGGGAGTCCACAAGTATATCCAGGCAACCAATGATTCCGAGTTTCTAAGAGGCATCATTTGGGACACGATGGAGTCAGCCATTGCGGCCTTCAGGATTGGCACCAAATACAATATCCACGAAGACCACGACGGCCTGATCTGCTCTGGGATTGAGGGTATCGAGGTTTCTTGGATGAACGAGAGGGTCGGCAATTGGATTGCAACACCGCGAGTAGGCAAGTGCGTAGAAACCAACGCTCTATGGTACAACTCTCTAATGGCAATGGCTGACATGTCTGAACTCCTTGGTCGAGATCCCTATGAGTTTCGTGCAGTCGCTTCCTGGATAAGAGAGGCATTCGTGCAGACATTCTTTGACGAGAAGCTCGGATACCTCTATGACTTCGTTACAGATACTGAGAATGACGCTTCAATTCGCCCTAACCAGATATTTGCGATTGGCCTGCCCTTTCCACTGCTTGACCACAAGGACGCAATGTCAGTTCTCAAGACGGTGACGAGAGAGCTGCTCACTCCTTTTGGATTGAGGACTTTGTCTCCGCAGGATGCAAGGTACGCCCGAGCAAACACAGGTGGACCTCGCAGCAGGGCAGATGCGGCATTCAATGGCACTGTACATCCATGGTTGATTGGCCCGTATATATCGGCATTTCTCTCACTCATGGGGCGAACGCCTGAGAACAAGGCCCATGCAGAGACTGAGTTCTTCAGGCCTGTGTTGAGTGCAGTTAGAAGAGGCGCATTAGGGACGATTTCTGGAATGTATGACGGGTCGAAGCCACACCGTGATCGAGGCTGCATTTCAAGAGCACGCAATGTTGCGGAACTCCTTAGAGTGTACTTTGAGGAGCTCTGATATTATACCCAAGCTGAGTGAAGCCGATGGAAATAGACTCAGGACTGCACAAGATAGAGGTCCCAACCCCCTTCCCGGTCGGTGACGTCAACTGTTACCTAATAGAGGGAAACCCCCTCACACTTATCGACACGGGACCCCGAACGGATGAGGCCCTTGCTCGTTTGGATAGTGGAATCAAAGGGATAGGCTACTCACTGGGCGAAATCGGACAGATCGTGTTGACACACGGCCATGTAGATCACACGGGTTTGGCGGCCACTATCAGCAAGGAACGAATTGTTCGAATTGGGAAGCCGCCTCAAGTCTTCATTCACTCAGCTGATGGAGAACGTGTGGCCACGTATGAGGACTTCATGGCTTTCCGTGTTGGCTCATACCTAGGAATGATTACCCTGGGCGGGGTTCCACAGGAGGAACAACCTGGCATCCCTAGGCAAGCATTGACTAAATACTACCTCAGATTTGGGGAGTCTGTTCCTGACGTTACTCTGCTGAAAGAGGGCGACACGGTTTCCACCGGTATTGGAACTCTCGAAACACTGTGGACTCCAGGGCATTCCTCAGGCTCAAGCTGCTTCCTCAGCAAAGAGTCAGGGATTATGTTCAGTGGCGATCATATACTGGCCACCATTAGTTCCAATCCCAGTCTTGACTATGAGAATCCGGAACATATACCTATGCTCACATACTTCGACTCTCTCTCCAAGGTCGAAGCATATAGAGACCTACTCGCTTTGCCCGGACATCGCGACCCCATCAGCGATGTTTCTGCCAGAATTGCAGGATTAAGAGGAGAATACGCTGAGAAGTTCGACAAGATGAGGACATACCTAACCAGAGAGCCCCAGACGCTCTATAGATTGTCAAGACAGCTATATGGTGACTATGATGAATCTTCTTTGGTGCTCGCCCTAGCAGAAACATACGATGTTCTCAAGATTCTCTCAAGAGATGGATTCGCGAAAGTTGAATCGGTTGACGGCGTTGTCAAGGCCAGGTCTCTGTGATTCAAGCACATGTATGACTCATCCAGTATACCTTAATATGCTCTCAAACTCATGTATGAACGCAGTCTGTCGATTTCTCCATCAGAGGTAACTAGGATTGTTACCATGATGAACGCGCCACATGAGCTATTGCATCGCCCTCAACTGACTACAACCGACAACAACTGTTGGATTCTGAGGTAGGAGTCTATGTGCACGCCCAGTGGTTGAAGGTTGCATGCTTGGGTCATGGCGAGGAGATTAACACAATGAAAGAAGGAAAGACTATTCTTGTCGTCGCCGTACTACTCCTGAGTTTTTCGTGGGGGTTCTCCACAATAGGTATTGTGACAGCACAAGACGCGGCAGATCCAGTCTTGGAGGTGGGTTGGCAAGTAGTCAACGAAACCGAGGATATCAGCCATCAGGAACAGCAGTCTGAGTGGCTGTTTGGCCCACAGCCTGTAGTTTGGATTGGCTACGCCACTGACTGGATTTGGAACGGAACGAAGACTAGCGAGCGCGACTTTCAAGTCACACCCGGGGGTCAGTTGTTGGTGAACATAACTATCCCGTGGGAGTTCATAGAAGCAGGAGCCGTACTGGACTCCGTGGCCTTCTGGGGCGAGATGAGAGGGCTCCGCTATGCCGTCTT
>JBHLOD010000117.1:0-5447 GCA_048940825.1 Promethearchaeota archaeon
AATCCTTTGGACTTTGATTCTATAATCGATGCCACATTGATTCTGACCTGTACATTGCCTAATAAAGTTCCTAATCATCAAGGACTATTCAGGTGATTATCTTGACTTTCTCTCAGAACCTCACCAATCAAAGTGCGGAGGTACTTCTCCTTCTCTTCCAACATTGCGTAGTGTGCTGAGTGTTCGAATATGACTAGTCTTTTCCCTCTTTCAGCATTTAACTGATTGAAGAAGTCTTCCACTACGACAGTGGGAGTAATCATATCATATTTGCCTTCAAAAAAGAATATGGGAACTCTGACCGAATCTATCTCTCTTGCAAGATCAACTTCTGATAGTTCCTTCCACAAGGCATACGTTGTGAAATCTCGTCCTTTTCCCATCAGCGTTCTAATTCCTTCCAGCAATGAATATTCAGGCGAAGTCAAATATGGTAGAACAAGTCCAATCATTTTCCCAATGGAGAAATCTGCCATCATACCTCCATATCGAACAATATAGTTAGCCTTCTCCCATAGCTTCTGGGGAGTATCATATGGTGGAAGTCCAATTGCTTCAATCGCAGCTTGATGTTTTTCATTGCCTAGTCTTTTGGCTTCTTCAAGTATGAAGTTGTAGTTTACTGTTTCATGCTCACAGTCGTTGATTATTTGCGCTGCTCCAACATAAGCATGAACTTTCTCTGGATATTTGTGAGCTGTTCTAATTCCTATCAATGTTCCTGATGAGTGTGCGACAATGAAGACTTTGGGAGTGTCAAACTTATTCCGTAAATAGTCAATTAGCTCATTACAATCTTCCACAAGCCTGTCTAGGGACATTGAATCAACTGGGATTCTAGAACTGTATGATTTTCCTGCTCCTCGCTGATCCCAATGGACCACTGTGAAATGTTCTATCAACTCAGAATCCAATCTTCGGCAACTTGACATGCCTACTGATGGTTCGCCAGGTCCGCCGTGTAAGAAGATCAAGACTGGATTATTCCGGTCCACGCCCCTGATGAATATCCATTGCTTCAAATCCCCAAGTGTAATCTCCTCTAATGAGCTAATCCCATTTGGCGTTTCTATTCTTGTCGAATATCTCAAGTATTGCTTATACAGCAGTAGTCCGATGAGAAGAAACAAGAGAATACCTGGTATCCCAATAATGATTAGCAGAACGATATCCATGTCTTTTCAACCCATAGTAACAACAACGTTTCCCAGCTTGCCACCTTTTTCTACAAATCTATGGACTTCAACCATCTGTTCTAGGGGGAAGGTTCTATCTATGACTGTCCTAATTGTGCCAGACTCGATAAGTGCCTTGAGCTCCACAAGACTGTCTGTCGTATAATCGGTGTACTTGTCATAAGCAATCAAGTTGTTTTTCCTTGCTGTCGCTTTATCACCACGAGATATCGACCCGTTTCCTTGAAGATAGATTCCATTCTCATTCAGTGATTTCATGCATTCTGAGAATTTCGTGACACCCACAACATCGAAGATGACATCATACGTTTCATCTCTCTCTGTAAAGAGCTCCTGTCTGTAGTCTATGAGATGGTCCGCTCCAAGTGATTTCAGCATGTCGAATTTCCCTGCACTGTCCACGGCTGTCACTTCAGCACCCTTGGACTTGGCAAGCTGTAGTGCAACCGTACCTATACTACCTCCTGCTCCATTGACCAATACTGTTTGACCCCTCCGAATGTTTGCTTCTGTCATGAAATGAAGCGCCTCGCTTCCACCAACAGGAATAGTAGAAGCCTCTTCGAAACTCATATTGGAGGGCATTCTTGTTACTAGTCCGGTTTCAGACATAGATTTGTATTGAGCGTAAGCTCCCATTCCAAGTGCCGTGCATGCAAATACTTGATTGCCAGGTTCGAACCGTGTTACGTTTACGCCAACTTCTTCCACAACTCCGGCTAGTTGCTGACCTAGTATCTTCTTCCTTGGACCCCTGAAACCAAATCCGAGACGCATGAGGAGCTTGAGTTTGAAGCTGTAGTATGGGAAATTGAATCCTCGAACTTCACAGTCACCCAGTACAACCGCCGTTGCATGATTTCTAATTAGAATCTCATTGTCCTTCGGAATTGGTTTAGGAACGTCTCGGAGCTCGAGGACTTCTGGGGGTCCGTATCTAGTACATACGATCGCTTTCATGAGTATCATCCAAGTTTCAGATTGTTCCAATCCAAGTCCATGCATACCATACAATCACTACATTAAACACGAGTCCGACAGCAATCAGAAACCTATCGAAATATGAAGGGTATCCACGAATACCTGCAAGATTGAACAGGAAAAGGAATACAGAAAGAATGATGTTTAGCCAGCCATTCAATGGATTAGGTAAGATGAGTGTCAAAGATACCATGACAATTGGAATCAGCATCAATATGGCCGCCATCATCCACATTCTCTGAGTTGCTTTCCCCCCTCCCATTTCACCGGCAACAAAGTCGCCAGCAAAGATCCGCATAACATCACCCAAGAGGTAGGTTAGCATCAGAGAAATCCATAATGCTGAGAGGATTATCTGTACATCTTCCATAATTGATTCACTGTCAGATGGGAATTGAGCATCGGGATAAATCCTCTCCTGTACAATAGATATCGCAATCTATGGGAACCAATTGTGCTTGGCACCGGGAAATCCATATCGGTTCTCGTACCTACTCAAGGGCAATAACGACATTTCCAATCTTTTGGCCTGTTTCAACATATCTATGAGCCTCAACCATTTCCTCAAGTGGATAGGTTCTATCGATGAACGTTCTTATCCTTCCTGCCTCAATCAGCTCCTTGAGGTAGACTAGATGTTTGCTCTGATAGTCTGCTGTCCATTCAATGGTCTTCTTGTTGCTTCTCTCTGCTGTCTTCTTGTTTCTCCGGGACAACCATCCATTACCCAACATGTATGTTCCGTTGTCAACCAGCGATCTCATACAACCCGAGAATGGTGCCGTGCCCACAATGTCAAAGATGACATCATACAGCCTACTGCTTTCTGTGAAGTCGTCTTGAGTATAATCAATGACATGGTCAGCTCCAAGTGAGCGCAGCATGTCAAACTTCCTAGCGATATCAACTGCAGTCACTTCGGCGCCCCAGTGTTTGGCCAACTGGACTGCGATAATCCCTATACTCCCGCCGGCGCCGTTGAGAAGTATTCTGTGGCCAGTCTGGAGGTTTGCCTGTCGCATGAAGTTCAATGCCTCAAGTCCTCCTATAGGAATGGTGGAGGCTTCCTCAAAGGTCATGTTTTCTGGTTTGAGTGCCACCACTCCACTCTCTGATACAGCTGTGTATTCTGCATATGCACCTAGCCCAAAGCCTGTAGATGCAAAAACCGGGTCTCCTTCACTAAACAATGTCACATCCTTTCCGATTTCTTCAACAACACCTGCCAATTCTTGTCCCAGTATCTTCTTCTTGGGTTTCCTCAGACCAATCCATGCTCGCATGAGGAGTTTCTTCTGGAAAGGATAGGAGAAATTGAGGCCGCGCATTTCGCAATCCCCCGCGATTACTGTTACAGCTTGATTCTTGATTAGAATCTCATCAGCCTTTGGAACAGGTTTGGGCACCTCTTTCAGCTGCAGGACTTCGGGGGGCCCGTATTTCGGCCATACAATCGCTTTCATCATTCTCCACCAAGATTGAGTGGTTCTAAGCTGGATGAAGTTCCAAAGTTATTTATCTATGCCCCATTGAGAGAGGAATCCGTATAGTCGAGTGAAGTAGTGAATCACTATGGAAATGGAGAAGGAGTCCGGTCTATTCTTCTTGGGGATATATCCAAAGTGTCCATTCTATAAGCCAGTACCTGTGCTGATTATCTTAATCCTAGTATCTCTTGGCACCGTGGGGATATACTATCTCAATCTATGGGCAGCCGTCGGCTATCTGCTATTCTCTACTGTGTTTTACTTCTAGGTAATGCCATTCACGATGTGTAGATACTGTTACTTCAGGGTCAAGGAAACTGAAGTAGATGAAGAAACAGGGAGAACTATCGAGAAGCTTTTGTCTGTAGACCAATGGAGCAAGTCACACTTGAGTTTGCATGTAGGTCAAAAAGCTTGGGCCTTCGTCATGGCCCTAGTGTGGCTATCACCTATTCTCCTGATTGGCGCTTCTCTTCTTTTTGTTTTCTCCATATTTGCTCTATTCGCTCTGATTGGGTTTGTGGGTGTTCTGGTGGGCAACTACTTCTACATGGTGCGAGTGAAATGTCCAACCTGCCCAATCCAGGACGAGTGCCATTCCTCGTTCTGAATCGTAGAAAGGATGGGAGGTCTGAGGTCTCCACAAAAAGAGAGATGAAACCGAGATGCGGTTTCTTGGCAAGGATTGCTGCTCTATTCAGTGTGCTTCCCAATGAGGTGCCAGATGAACACTAGCCACAGACCTGCAACGAGGATGAGTGGCTCTGTGAGTGGATCAATGCATATTGGTTTCTATCTGACTGATGGCTTTTCTTTTCGTTCTGAAACAATACTCACGAAGTTACATATACGATGAATGATTCTCTGTGTCTGGCGATTTCTAGTGGAACGAGTAAATGAGAAGTATGGGTGGGTGGTGATGCTCGCCTTGGGTCTACTATGGCTGGTAGTTGGCCTTAGCCAAGTATTCACTCCGGATGTATTGATGGAAACCGACGCTCAACATATCATGGGGATGTCCTTGGGTGAGCTTGAGGCATTAAGCCCTGAGGCCGCTTTATTTGTTCGCTGGCTTACCGGAGCATTAGGCATGCTCAAGATTAGCTGGTCCTTCTTTGTCTTAGCTATAACCATGACAGGCTTTCGCAAGGGCGAGAATTGGGCTTGGTACACTCTGTGGCTGGCACCTGTGCTCTTAGTGGGTCAGGGGATCTTCAATTCTGTGTTTCTTGGTGACTTCAATGAGATGCTCCAGTGGATCCCGATTACGACGATAACGCTGTTTGGGCTCCTCCTTCCCTATAGGAAGTTCTTCCCAAAGGATAGACAAGAGGTTCTCGAAGAAGGTTAGGATTCATCAAGAAATCAGTGCAACTTCAGTTTGCTTGGAGTAGGAAAGAGTGATGAGAGAGGAACGCCCTCTCTCTTCCTTTTGATGGGAAGTTATAATCACGAAGAAAAGGGGGGAAGAGACCGACTTGCGGTCTCTGACAAGGATCTATTGCTCTTCCAAAAGGAGGCCTGGGAGGATGATGAGGAATCCTGGAAGACTCCAACCGACAAGTAGCAGGAGGATGCCGACGATGGTAAACCCAGTTCTGTGCGCCATCGGGTCATTTCTCCACATGTATATGATTATGAGAAATATGAGTTGGACAACCCCAATGGCCATTACCGCCAACGGGATGGCTCCTGGGTAATCAGTAATGAACGCCAAGATTGTTGGGTCGGTAATGAAGGTTCCTACGTCAATATAAGTGAAGGCTAAGTAGATCAAGACTCC
>JBHLOD010000002.1:0-23549 GCA_048940825.1 Promethearchaeota archaeon
GAATGGACCCGAATCAAGTAATCATTCGTCCTGTGGTGACGGAAGCAAGCCTGGAGGCTGTTGACAGTCACAATAGGCTCACTTTCTTCGTGGACAGGAGAGCCAACAAGAACACAATCCGCTGGGCCGTGGAGAGTCTCTACGAAGTTGTTGTGGAGAAGGTCAACACGATGATAATGCCCGATGGACAGAAGAAGGCATTCGTGCGTCTCGCGCCGGATTACAGTGCAGCAGAGGTAGCAACAAACCTCGGGATATTCTAAGGAGGCAGTCATATGGGTAAACGAGTCTTAGTACAGCGCAAGGGTCGAGGTACAACTCAGTGGAGAAGTCCTAGCCATATGAAGATTGCAAGGGCTAGACATCCCAAGTGGGCCCCTGACAAGACCTATGTTGGCAGAGTGCTCAACCTCTATCATGAGTCAGGAAGAGGCGCCCCTCTTGCTGAGCTACGGTATGAGGGTGAGTCCAAGCTTCACTACATGATTGCTCCTGAGGGAATCCAAGTTGGTCAAATCGTTGAATGCGGCGAGGATGCTGTGTTGCAGAATGGCAATACCATGATGCTACAACACATTCCTGAAGGCACACCGGTCTACAACATTGAGGGCAGTCCTGGAGATGGAGGCAAGTATGTACGCTCTTCAGGTCTGACAGCAACCATTGTTTCCATAGACCCAAGCAAGGCTATGGTAAGACTGCCAAGTGGCCAACAGAAAGCATTCAGTCCTAGATGCAGGGCCACCATCGGCATAGTTGCTGGGGGTGGCAGGACGGAGAAACCCTTCCTGAAGGCAGGCGCAGTGTGGCACCACACCCGAGTGAAGGCGAGAAAGTGGCCTGTCACAAGAGGGGCGGCCATGAACGCAGCCAGTCACCCACACGGTGGTGGTTCACATCAGTCACCTGGTAGACCCAGCACTGTGAGCAGACATGCTCCGCCTGGCCGAAAGGTGGGGAACATAGCAGCAAGACGCACTGGACGCAAGAAGTAGAAATGTGTTCATCTCTTCAGCACCGATATTCTTGGCATTCATTCAGTCCTAGGTAATATCCACATTCATATCTCTCAAGTATGTCCTCTCTCAAGAGGACTAGTAATGCGTCTCATTGCTGTACATCTCCCTGAGAGAATCATCTCCGACATACAGCGTCTGGTGGACCGCGGTCTTTATCCTAACCGCTCAGAAGCGATTAGAATTGCCATTCGGGACCTACTGAAACGTGAACTATGGGAACGAACCATTCAGGGGACCATCGCTGGTGGGGAGGTAGCAGAGTAGTGAGAACTTTCATTGATTCTGCAAGAGAGCATAACCGTACCGAGAGGAGCGGACTGGCTTCGCGTGACATGGGTCAAGCAAGAATTGTTGTGGTTGGTTGTGGTGGAGCGGGCAACAATACGGTAAAGCGATTGATGACAATCGGAATTCAAGGAGCCGAATGCATCGCCGTGAACACGGACCGTCAGCATCTGGCCGTGACTGTGGCTCATAGAAAACTCTTGATTGGTGAGAGAATCACACGGGGTCTTGGTGCTGGAGGATATCCCCACGTAGGCCAAGCAGCCGCAGAGGAGTCTGCACACCAGCTTACAGAGTTATTGCGGGATGCTGACTTGGTGTTCATCGCGGCAGGGATGGGTGGAGGCACAGGGACTGGTGCTGCCCCGGTGATAGCTGAAATAGCGAAGAGGAATGACGCAATTGTGGTGGGCGTAATCACTATGCCCTTCAGTCTTGAGAGAACTCGTATTGACAAGGCAACCGCAGGCTTGGCCCGTCTTCAGGAGAATGTTGACACTGCTGTTGTGATCGACAATCAGAAGCTTATGGAGCTCGTGCCTGACTTGCCACTTGAAGAGGCCTTTGGAGTGGCGGATGAGGTTCTCGCCAACATGGTCAAAGGAATCACTGAGACAATCACCATGCCCAGTCTGATTAATCTCGACTATGCAGATGTCCGAACCATCATTTGCAATGGAGGTGTTGCCCTTGTGGGCCTAGGTGAGGCCACCGGCACTGAGAGGGCGAACGAGTCCATCAAGAACGCTCTCAACAGTCCTCTTCTTGAGGTTGAGTGGCGTGGGTCTACTGGAGCTCTCATTCACATCACGGGAGGTCCTGACATGTCTCTGGCGGAGGCGAACAGGGTTGGAGAGCTTGTGTCAGAGAAGATGAGTCCTGATGCAAATGTCATCTGGGGCGCCCGTGTGGACCCAAGGTTGAGTGGCGTCCTTCGAGTGATGCTTATCCTAACAGGAGTGAAGAGCCCCCAGCTTCTCCCTAGGTCCAAGGACGAGATTACTATCAAGTCAAGGAGAAGTGCCCGCCTATCAGAACTCGGAATTCTCGCCGCTCATGTGAGCGATTCTCCATCTAGTTCTCTATCACCAAGAGCAAAGAGTCTAGGGAAACTACCTCAACAGTCCTACGAAGGCTCTTGGGAGGACCGTCTCAAGCCACTAGAGAAGAAGCTGATGGAACGCAAGCCCCTTCCAGCAGAGAAGGAGAGAAGCGTGAAGGAGCTAGGTCTCCGAAGAATTCTCTGAATGAGGTCTTTCGATTCCAGAGTCGCAGCAGGAGTCTAGTCTAACCTATTCTGGACTGTTCTAGTCTTAGGACGTTCGCATGTGTCTGTACTTCATGTCTGAGCACTAATCGAGACCATGTTCCTTGAACCATTCATCAGCAATCTGTGCTACACGCTCGTAGAGTGGTCCGGTTCCCTCAACACCCTCTGGTGTGATGCGAATCTTGTTCATCACGAGGATCAGTGGCTGCTCTGCGAAGTACTGCACGCCACCTGGTGGGAATGCCTTCTCTAGCTCCTTCACCAAGCCCTCAAGGCTGACCTCTCTCTCTGCAACTGAGAATGTGGCAATGCTACTGCCGTAGATGAACATTCTCGGAATGGGCCCTTTCTTGGTTTCTACGTCTGAGAGCACAATACTAAGGCTGGTCTGGTCGATACCCCTCAGGGTACCAACATATGTGTCGCCACCTGTTGTGACGACTTCTATTGTCGCGCCAACAACCGAGGCGAGCTCACGGTTAAAGGCACGCATTGCTGCGACTTCTGACATCTAATATCACCTTACAGTGTAATCTGTGCAATAGAGCCGTTTTCCATGCTGTTTTAAAAGTGATGCTCTAGCAATTGACTATGGGCTTGCCGCCTGAGAATCACATATTAGCCATGAGGGTCGCGACTCTTCTGTCACTGATGAGGTGTCTGAGTTGGAAGTGTCTAACGTTCATTTCTCTCGAAAGTTCCTTCGAGAAGAAGTACTTCCGACTCCCTTCTGTCCCGGCTGTGGAAATGGAACAATCGCCAACGCGTTTCTCAAGGCAGTGATGGATCTAGGTCATGAGGATCTCAGCAAATTCGCTTTCGTTTCTGGGATTGGCTGCGGATCATGGATTGTATCTCCCCACTTTCGTGCGGACACGCTGCACACTACTCATGGTCGTGCGATTGCTTTTGCCACAGGTCTGAAGCTTGCTCGACCTGAACAAAAGGTCGTAGTGATAAGCGGTGACGGAGACCTTGCGGCCATCGGCGGGAACCACCTTATTCACGCCGCAAGACGCAACTTGGATATGACAGTAATATGTGTCAACAACTGGATATATGCAATGACTGGCGGCCAAGTTGGGCCGACTACCTTCACAGGGGACCGAACGTCCACTACACCTTATGGCAATCCCGAACGCCCCTTTGACCTCTCTCGTCTGGTAACCGCAGCAGGAGCAAACTACGTGGCAAGATGGACTACCGCCCATCCTGTACAGATGTCGCGGGCAATCAAGACTGCTCTGAACCGTGGAGGTTTCTCTTTCGTAGAAGTACTAGCCCAATGTCCCACTGCATATGGTCGAAGGACAAAGTCAGGTGGTCCTGTTGCGATGCTCGAATGGCTGAAGAAACTCCCTGTCCGCAGGAAAGACGCCTCAATCGAGTGTAAGACTCCAACACGCGATGAGATGGACTTGGGCGTCTTTGCCGACAGAAACGAACCAACCTTCTCAGACTCTCTAAGAGAGATTGTCAGCAATCTAGAGGACTGAGTGCGCATGAGGAAGGAGATTCGGATTGCAGGTACTGGTGGAATGGGTGTTGTACTTGCGGGAGTAGTACTAGGCCGCGCGGCGGTCGTATATTCAGGACTCGAGGCAGTCCAGACTCAGAGCTACGGCGCTGAGGCGAGAGGGACGGCCGCAAAGAGTGAGGTCATTATCAGCGATGCGCCGATTCACTACCCGAAAGTAGTAGAGGCCGACTACAGCGTTCTGATGTCCCAGAAGGCATTGGATCTCTACCTTAACGGAGCACGAAAAGGCAGTGTTCTGATGATTGACACGGATCTCTGTGACTACGGTGAAGCAGAGGCTGAATACGAGGTCGTATGTGTGCCAGCCATGAAGACGGCTGACAAGATAGGGATGCGGCTTGTGGCAAACATGGTCATGCTTGGGGCTTTAGTGAAGAAGTCTGAACTACTCACAATTGACGCCTTGGAGAAGGCATTGGGGGACATGATTCAGTCTAGCGCCCTTCAGACTGACATTGAAGCTGTTCGCAAAGGGGCAACTCTTGTCTAGCCACCGTGTACAAGTGGCAACACAATTAGCTCGTCGCCTTCTTTCAGGCTGGTTTCGAGACCCCCTGTGAGTCCGATGTCCGTTTCGTTGCACAGTATCAGCGCTTCTCTATCCATCGTTTCGGGATCTGTCCAGGTTCTTTCAACGGCCTCCTCCCTATCAACAAGAGTCTGGAGGACCGTACGGAGACTTGACCCATCATCAACATCCATACTGTACTGCTGGTTTGTCATCTGATTAGCCAGAGGCCCACGAAACCTGATTGTCACTCTCATTATGACCGCGGTCCCACCATTCCAGTTCCCAGATAAAGGAACCGGACTACATGCCAAATGACTGCTTCAGCACATCGGGGTTGAGTGCGCCCGCCTTGTACGTCTTACCATTGACTATGTCATTGATGGTTATCTCAGCCGGGCTGAAGAGATGCGGGTCGACCTTGTAGAAGTCGAACTCAACACTCTTGAACAGCTTGTAGAATGGCTGGCCATACTGGCTTGAAGCTGAGGATGGTGCTTTCTCAGTCAGTGCTACGAGATCATCCTCATCATCAGGTCTGATAAAGTAGAAAGTCCTACCGCCGTACAGAATGCAGTCGTTTGTGACGCCCATGGCTCTGTTGTCGTTCTTGGCTACGGGGCCGATTGGCGCAACTCCATGTCCAGTTCTGATCTTGTCGGGGTCGAACGTGAGCTCATGTAGTTTATGTACACCGACTTCGACTACACGTGCAGATATCTGCACTGAGCCTGCGACACAAGCTGTGGGTGTAAGGACACAGTATAGGTCGGAGGTTGACACTCCACACTTCTCAGCGATAAACTCCGTGACAAACTCAGGAGGTGGAGTTCTCGTTTCGAGGACAATCACACCCATCTTTGCCTTGTCCTTGTAGTCTAGCTCCTTGTAGAGTTTCTTCTCAACACCTGCTAGAGCTCTCGCAGGACCAGACCCCATTGCGAAGTACTTGCCCTCGTCACCCTTTACGTCTATCAACCACCCAGCATACTGGGATCCCAAAGTGGCAATCTTCGGATGGTCCGTGCTGACGACGACAGCAGGCAGAGTCATGTCGCCGATGTGCATGTGCGTGACTCTGACCGCGCCGAGTCCTCCCAGGCATACCTCTCCGACGAGCCTTCCTGCCTCGACTCCTCCAGAAACATCAATACCTGCATCAATCAGAGTAGCTCCATTGCCCTGTTCGGTCACAGCACAATTCAGCTCGTCTTTCTTGTCCAGAATCTCCTTGACAATCTCAAATGCCTTCTCGTTTACACTTGGGTTCATTTCATTCTCTCCTCAGAGCAAATGCTCATTCTTCGATGCTTGAAGATAGATTTCGACTTTCGGGTCGCCCTCTGCAAAATCACCCATGAACTTAGACCATTTCTCATTCATGTCTATGTCCTCAGTCAGGAAATCCGGTCTTCGAGATCGAAGATATCTCAAGTAGTAGTTTGTGAACTCCCTCTCCGACTTCCCACTGAATTTGTAAGTAGGGAGTAGTGAGTCCATCTTCCCAAGGCAGAGTATCATTCCCTTTGTAGCTTCGACGCCCACACGCTCTGCCATATCGCCCACCACAATGATGGTGCCCCCTTTCATTCTGACGCCGGCCAGAGTATCCACGTTCCCTTTCACAGCAACGAAACCCTTTCGCATATGCGATCCCATTTCTCTACCCACATTGCCGGCAACGTAGACCCGACCACCTTTCATTCCATCAGGGCTTCCCCGGTAGCCTGCACAGAGGTAATCCGCGGCATCCCCCTCAATCTGGATGTTGCCGCCCTCCATCTCTGCAGCAGCCCAGGGTCCTACCGAGCCTTTGACATGAATGCGTCCAGCAATCATCTCGGCTCCGAGATACATCCCCACATCACCCTTTACGGTTACTCTCCCACCATTCATGCCCTTGCCAATCATCTTGACATTCTTCAGATTCCCACTCACCACTATCTCGGTTTCATCTGGTGAGCTACCTGACTCTCCAGAAACATCAAAGAAGGTTTTCAACTCAAGAGTCTGGTTCCCCTGTAGAACTGGTAGACTTCCAATTTCCTCGACACTCTTCCCAGCAAAGTGCGAAGGGGTTATCGTGTCCGCCTCCAGAGGAATGTCTGGCTTCTTGGTCAGTTTCAGATACACGGTCATCTCTCAGACCTTCCTAGTGTCGCTTTTTGGAAACTTACCACCTGATAAAAGCTCTGCACGATTTTCGTCAAAACCAGATGCGGTTTGTAGTAACAAAGAAATAGCACAATGCCGCAGCAATCAACACGACTCACAGCTACTATTGTGGTGTTCGAGATGGAGATAAACGGTGTACCGATAGAGGACACATTTGCAGAAGCATTTAGCATGCACATGAATAGGACCATAATCACGGCCTACGATCAAGACTGGGCATACACGACTGCGACGGAAGCCACCGGTTTTGGAACTTCAGTGATAATGGCACCTGCTGAGGCGGGGATTGAGTATGTCCTCGGTCCAGATGAAACTCCCGATGGTCGACCTGGTGTGAGGGTGATTTTTGCAGTAGGGTCTAAGAAGAAGCTCGAACCGCAATTGCTAGCGCGACTCGGTCAATGTGTTCTCACAAGCCCGACAGCAAGTGCCTTTGATGATACGCCCAACGCGAAGGACTTGTATGAAATCGGAAAGAAAGTGGCCATGTTCGGTGACGGTTTTCAGGTCAAGAAGGGACCAATCGATGGAAGAGTCCTCTGGCTGATCCCGCGGATGAGTGGCACCTGTGTCATGCAGAACCTGTTTGGTCGAGTGAAGGGCGTCGCCGGTGGAAACATCATCTACTGCTGTGAAGATGTCAAGAGCGGGATGGAAAGTGGAAAGGCCGCAGTGAAGGCGATAGAGAAGGTCGAGGGTGCATACACACCATTCCCGGGAGGCCTCGTGGGGTCTGGATCCAAACCCTCGTCGCGATATAAGGTACTGTTCGCCTCCACCAACGAGAAGTTCTGCCCAACCCTCCGTGCATTGGTTCCCAACACTGAGATTCCAGAGGGCAGCGAGTTCGTTCAGGAGATTGTGATAAACGGCCTGACAGAGAAAGATGTCGTCAATGCAACGAAGGCGGCCATCGAGGAGGTATGCAAACACCCAGGCATCACGAAAATGACAGCCGGGAACTACGGTGGCAAACTCGGAGAGTATCAGATTCGGTTGCACGATTTGTTCAAATAGGCGACAGAAACGCCTCGTCTTACCTTCGAATCACATCATAGGCTCTTCATGACTTTCCTTGCCTTCTTTACTACTGACTTGATGTCACTCTCTAAGAAGGGTTCTACGAACCTTCTGACTTTCGACACAAACTTCGGATTGCCTACGAAGGGTTCCATAGCCTCTACAATGAAGCCAATGCGGTTTCCCGGGAAGTAATCAGTATGAGCCAGAAGAGCTTCAAGAATGTCTGAAGATGTTTCTGGAAAGGCCTTGGCGATCTTCGTTAGAGCACGAACCGAATGTCCTTGAAGGACAATACTCTTGTCGCCTAGAAAGTTCGTGAATCTCTTAATCAGTTTCGGAGTCTTCTCAAGCTTGTCAACTGATGAGATATTCCCCAGAGTACATACGGCCTCCCAGCGAAGAACAGGAGCTTTTGCTTCAAGATTCGAAATGAAGAGTTCTGCATGCGGATATAGCAGGTTTGGTGCATCTTCAGAGAGAAGAGCGGCCAACTCTGCACACCCGCTCTGCACTCTCCTCTCCTGAAATCCAAGACCTTGGATTATATCGTTTAGGTATACCAAAGGATTCTCCAAGATATGCGTCTTGTAGAGGTCCTTCGGTCTGGTTCCATCTTCCCATTTACCTGCGAGGATGCTATGAATGTCTACCCTTGTCATCTGTCCAATAACCTTCTCTTCATAGAATCTAACGGTTCTGTTATGTCCTACTCGCATATAGAGTACATCATCCGGCGTACACGGTCTTGTAGCACTGTCGAAACCTTTATCTCAACTTCAACTCGGGACTCCAATTCGACGCTACATTGTCTCACCACGGATGCCCCAGTAGCTCAGACCGGTTAGATCGCCTCCTTGGTAAGGAGGAGGCCGCGGGTTCGAATCCCGCCTGGGGCTCCATTTTCTCCACCAGTTGACTATCCTATTCAGATTGATAGTAGACTACTTCTACAATTCTACTCATTGGGACAATTACCCTTGCCTTGTCGGTCTTGTACTGAGATTTCTCATCCTGAGAGGCTGTCCTGCCAATTTCTATGTAGTTCCTGCCTACATGCGCGATGACACCCTTAATCGTCTTGAGGTGCGCATCACCTGCAGTCGTGTCTACTACAACTTTCACTGGAACTGAAGCCTCCATAAGGTCCTGGAACTTGTTCATCATAGTATCTTCACCTAGTCAATTCTGAATATCGTCCGAATTCCGACTTATAGTTTGACTAAGGTACACTGACAGACCCGGATTTGTATCATTCGAACGGACAACTGACTTCTAGACCTGATATCCTGTGATGAGAGGTTCACATACCGTTCGCTTTGGTCCAATCCTGTACAATCTGCTCAGTATGCAGGTGGCTGTCGTCTTTCAGCTGGTCGTCGTGGCGGATTCGGGCTAGAGACCTGATCACGAGATACATTCCTATTGCCGCCAGCACCAGAACACCAATAGATAATCCAATGATGAATCCAAGCACTTCTTGTACGGAGTAGTAGCTTGAGGTTGCCACGAGGATGGCCAAGAGCGACAGGGGTATCGTGAGAATACCAATACCGGTCCGGAGTTCAGCCAAGTGGGTTCTTTTCTCTGCCTCAATGGTCCTGATTATGGCAAGTGCAGTCGTAAGGTCCAATAGTTCGTGGTTCGCCAATCCTGAATCCAAGTAAATCACATTCTGTCTATGTCTTGCGGCTTTGTCGTTTTCGAAGGAGCCGACGAGCCTCTTCAGGTCCGACCAAATTCGAGATCCTCTCGAGGGCCTCGCTTTCATCCAGCTCGTCAAGCCATTTGTCTATTTCTCGTCGGACTTCAGGCGATAGGTCATTGGCGTGTTTCTTCAGTCTACCCTTCCTACCCTTGCCAAAATCCTCTGGTCCTAGCAGGCTCAATATTCTCGCACCTATGTCCTCTTTTTATTCATTCGATATGACCCTTAGTATTTCCGCGATTCTATGAAGAGGAGCACAATAGCATTCTGACATGTTAGCCTGTCCGCTAGTCTTATATCAGAAAATGGAAGAGCTGCGACTACATGGGTCGGTGGTCTAGCTTGGCTATGATTCCTGGTTTGGGTCC
Source organism: Promethearchaeota archaeon (assembly GCA_048940825.1). Lineage (GTDB taxonomy): Archaea > Asgardarchaeota > Thorarchaeia > Thorarchaeales > Thorarchaeaceae > SMTZ1-83. Next base: position 9,894 of record JBHLOD010000002.1, read on the forward strand.
AGGGGATCGTGAGTTCGAATCTCACCCGGCCCACCACTTCTCTGGCTGACTGCTCGTCTTGAGGAGAATTGCTTCTAATTTCCAAACATAGAATCTGGACTCAATCAACTTCGGCAATGGTCGAAATCCTTATCATGAAATCAAAACGAATGAGTTGCGTTATGTCGACGCAGTCATCTGTTAGGGAGCGACTGGCCAAACGTATTGCAGGTGAAATTGCCCTTTCAGACCATCCTGGACAGACAATGCGTATGTGGAGAGACAGGTTCAGACTCTCACAGATTGAGCTTGCAGACTTCGTCGGCATAAGCCCAAGTGTAATCAGCGACTACGAATCTGGCAGGAGAAAGTCTCCTGGCACATCAACGATACGCCGATTCGTCATGGCACTCCTTTCCTTGGACGAGCGCAACGGAGGTCAGACGATTGCCGCCTATGTTCGATTGATGGATGTCAGTCTGGTCGACCTGAACGTAGTTCTTGCGATGAGTGACTTCCACTCGCCCATGACCCTCGGGGATTTCTGCAAGAAGCTGAAATGCACGGTGAAAACTGGTAAGGAGTTTCTCAACAGGGAGATCTATGGCTATACACTGGTAGATGTTGAAAGAGCTGTGAAGGAACTCAGCAGCGAGGCCTTTTTGAAGCTGTTTGGCGCAACAACGGAGCGGTGTCTTATCTTCACGAAAGTCAGCACTGGTCGGGCACCTATGATTGCCATAAAGTCTCAAGAGTTCAAACCCACCTTGGTGATTCTCCATGGAGTAGGTGAAGTAGACAGGCTTGCGGTGGAGCTCTCTGAACAGATGAGAATTCCACTCGCCATTAGCAAGATAGGCTCCGTCGATGCCCTTGTTAGAGAGCTTCGCAACATCAAGCCAGACTAGCCGAAAATCAGCTTCAGAATGGCCATCCTGGTGACGACGCCGCTGTATACCTGGTCAAAATACTTTGCATGCGGAGTCGAGTCAATCTCAGATGCCAGCTCATCAACACGAGGAAGTGGATGCAGTATAATCGCATCATTCTTCATCAAGCCAATCTCATCAGCCGTGATTCTGAATTTCCCCTTGACATCGTCGTATTCTCGAACGTCGGGGAAACGCTCCTTCTGTATCCTAGTCATGTAGACAACGTCTACGTCCTTTACAGCCTCCTCCACAGTATCCACTTCGGTTACTCGTACACCTGCCTTCTTCATCTCATCTATTATGGCTCGTTTCATTCTCAGAGTGGGTGGAGCAGCCAACTTGATGTTGACATCATAGTATGAGAGTGCCATTCCCAGAGAATGAACTGTTCTACCATATCTCAAGTCTCCGCAGAGCGATATCGAGAGGCCATCGATTTTCCCCTTGAGTTTCTTGATAGAGTAGAGGTCAAGCAGTGCTTGTGTTGGGTGCTCCTCTGATCCACTTCCCGCATTTATTATTGGTATGTCTGAGAATTCTGCAGCAACTCTCGCGGAGCCGTCCAAGGGGTGCCGTATCACGATGACATCCGCGTACTTCTCGACCGTGCGAATGGTGTCTGCCAGCGTTTCTCCCTTGCCACCAGCTGATGTCGAGATAACATCGGCAAATCCGAGCACACGTCCACCGAGCCTAATCATCGCACTCTCGAAGGAGAGCCGTGTACGTGTTGAGGGTTCGAAGAACAGAGTGGCCATTATCCTATCGCTTAGTTCAGTACTCCTGTTGATCGCGATATCTTCCATTTCCTCAGCAGTCTTCAGAATGAGGTCTATGGTCTTGCGATCAAGGTCCTGAATGCTGATCAGGTCATGAAGCTTAGCCATCTTATCTCACCTTGAGCGACCTGACTGGCAGGCTGCTCACAGTCACTCTTTAAGGTTTCCAGAGTTCCGGCCATACTTCCTAGGTATCTCGACCTGGCTAATCTTTAGCCCTGCCTCTTCTAAGAGTTGATTTGCCAAATCGTCTTCATAGTCCTCAATGTACAGTATCTCTCTGATTCCTGCATTGATCAACATCTTCGTACAGATGCTACAGGGTCTAGTCGTACAGTAGATCTTGGCATCTCTCACAGTGACACCATGATAGGCGGCTTGAATGATTGCATTCTGCTCTGCATGCAGTCCTCTACAGAGTTCATGTCTCTCCCCAGGTTTCACACCAAGACTCTCACGCAGGCAACCGACCTCGTCACAGTGCGGTAGACCCTTGGGCGCGCCATTGTACCCCGTGCTGAGAATCTGAGCCTCTTTGACAATCACCGCTCCGACCTGGTTGCGAAGGCATGTACTCCGCGACGACACGAGGTCTGCAATCTCACTGAAGTATACGTCCTTGCTCTTCCTGGCCAAGATATCTACAGCTCCTTGTTCTCGAGTTGCTATGGTCCCTCTTATGAAGCTCGTTGTTTGTTCTTGTTTTGCTCTCCTTCAATGTTTAAAGGCGAAAGGTAAAAAGACCACATCAAGTCTGAAGTCGTGACCCTATGGAAGCGGAAGCCCATCATCATGAGAAAGCGTGAAGGAACGGTCATAGTCTGGCCCGCCTACCTGGATTCAACCCTTAGTAGAGCCCAGGGGCGAAGAGTTTCCAAGAATCTGGGGGCGCCAGAGATCACAGTTAAGATACTGAAGGAGGCAGCTGACTCTGCGGGGTTCGATTCAGAGGTCGAATCCGACAAGAGATACCCACGGAATTGGATTGGGGCCCCCGGGTATTTGGTTGTCGAGAATCCTGAAGGGCACAAGAAGAAGCGTCTACTGCTTGTGCTTGCGAAGAGCGTCAGAAGAGTCGTTGCGAAACGCGAGTCTGCCAAGATGGCGACTGAGAAGAAGAGCAAGAAGAAGAAGAAGAAGCGATGATTGAAGGGCTTTTGGGAGGTCAAGGAATGAAGCGACTAGGCAAGGTGCTTCACGTATCAAAGAGGGGGTTCTTGATTGTAAGGACGGACAAGACACCTCCCATCGGTGAACGCTCAGTCGTCATGGACAAGAAGGCCGAGAAGGTGGGCACGATTACTGATGTATTTGGCCCTGTGAACAATCCCTACGTTTCGGTGAAACCCATCGTCAAGGATGATCTCCCAAAGCTTGTTGGTCAGATGCTCTACCTCTACAAACGCCAAAGATGATGTCCACTTCTGTACATCACTCGCCGCTAATGAGTAGCAGCTTCCGAAATCTAAATATCAATCCGTGCTGAATGTTCGATGTTGCCATGTATTAGTCAAAGGTCATTTAGATGAAAGATGATTCGGATCGGATTCTGGAGGCTCTCCGAGCCGTTGGTGAAAGCGGTCTAATCATCGATGAGTTGACGACTGGACTTGGCATTGATTCAAGAAAACTGGTCAAGAGCATAAAGCGACTGAAATCTCAGGGGCTCATTGAAGTGCAAAAACAAGAACTCAAAGAAGAGAGATACATCATTAGAGCGGAGATAAGCGGCGATGCTGAGCCCGGAAACCTGTCCGACATGGATGGGTGTCCCTGCTTTCATTGTCTAAGAATAAGCAGATGTGGCGTTCGTCAGCCCGACTCTCCGGTAAGTTGCAGGGATCTAGAAGAGTGGATGCTCGGTTCTGGGGCCTCCTAGCCCTCGTTTCCATTAGACTTCTTCAGCGGACCTGTAGCAAGCAGATAAATCTCCGCACTGGTCTTTCGTGATGCATCGGGCTTGAGAAGCCTCACTGATTCAAACTCACTTCTAGCAGACTGCAAGAACTCTGGAAATCCACTGCCTTGAAAGACCTTGGTCAGCACTCTCCCTCCACTTCTCAGTAGGTCAAGTCCGATTCTTAGGGTTGCTTCCGCAAGAGAGAGCTGCCTGGCCACATCGAGTTCCCAGTTTCCGGTAACTTTCGGAGCACAGTCAGATACCACAAGGTCGACGGACCCTCTGGTCATCTTCCTAATCTCATCGACTGTTTCGGGACTCATAATGTCCCCCTGAATGAAGGTCACCCTTTCAATCGGCTGCATGGGATTGAGATCGACCGCCACAATCTCTATCGTACTGTCGAGTTCACGGAGGACTTGAGTCCACCCACCCGGACTGCTGCAGAGATCAAGCACGCGGTCAACATCACTTAGCAGCTTGTGTTTCTTGGCAATCTGCTTCAGCTTGTAGGCACTTCTGGCCCTGTATCCCTTGGCCTTAGCTGCTCTGTAATAGTGCTCTTTCTTGCGTGGTTTCTTTGGCTTTCCCATCTGTCTATTTCACTCCGGCTAAATCAGTGATAGCTCTTACCAAGTCGCTCACTGACGCTTCTGTGCGAATCGCAGTGGGTCTGAAGTGCGTGCGCGAAGTAGCATGTCCGCACTCCTTCAGTGTCTGAATGACCGTATCAGTCTTTGGTGGTGTAAGGTTGTGAAGGTCACACACTTCATGAAGATCGATATACGGAATCCCGGTCAAGCGAACCTCCTCCCTCATCAATGCAAGTAGCTTCGATGCGCGCCCGTCAAAAGCTAGGTCATCATCACTGCTGAGAATCTTCTGCGCCTCATCAAGCATCGAGCCATCAAAGAGAGTTCCTGTCCAGAGAGGGCCAGCGACCGCAGGTTTTCCACCGCAGCCATCTGTTTCGTGGGAGAAGCCCGCTGCTTGCGCCCAATCTTTCACCGGCACTATTTCAACACGCATGCATGTATTGCAGTATCGTATCAGTCCCATTCTATCCGCCTGCAGGTTCCCTTCGCTTCTGCTGCCTTCGACTCTGAGCCAGACGCGGATGTAGTGATTCGTGCTCAATACAGCAAGAGGAACAATCGAAGAATCATTCATCCCAGCTACAGAGTAGACAGATCCTATGAGAAGTCGAACAGCAAGCTCGTGAACAAAGGGCGCCCTTATCGACAAGCCCCCGTACTTTCGCAGTGCTACGCTAGGGTAGACCCCACAAAGGACCGGCATGTCAGTTGCAGTCAGAGCGAGTAGCCCTTCACGTGGTTTCAATGACTGTATTGCAGCGTTCAGATAAAGCGCAGGACTTCCAAAGGGGTCTACATCGACAAAGTCAAACCTCTGCTTTCGCGACTCAGTGAGGAGCAGCACCTTCGCATCTCCTTTCTTCACCTGTGCTCGATCAGTGAACCCGTGCCGTTCTATGTTCTTCTGTGCCATCTCGACAGCAATTGGGTTCACATCAAACATTAGCGCTTTGAACTGTCCTGGACATTCATTCAGATATCGAAGCGTTCTGACACCCGAGCCCGCCAAAGGCTCACACATCAACTCTACGGGTCTGTCTTGGAGATAGGTTCGAAGGAAGAGTACAGATAGGTCTCGATTGAGTCGCATTATTGGATTGTAGAAGACCGGCAGGTCGGTTGTTGGTTGTTTCTGACTCACGCTGTAATGGTCAAGATCTGCACTCAGGAATGATGTCCTGCCTTCTGTATACTCCTTCTCAACAATCATCAGACAATTGAGTCACGCTATGTATCGCTAATAAGTGGACAGGCCCGGACAGATGTAGCAGCAAACTCGTTTCGCCTACCTCTCCACAACTTCTAAGAGGGGGGTCGGATGCCAAGAACCAACCGACACAGACCCACTAGGTTGAATCAAAGGGTGTTGACTATTGACAACTAAAGTGAGAATTGAAACGAACAAAGGCACGATAATGGCCGAGCTATGGCCCGAGGCGGCGATTAACACGGTCAAGAACTTCGTTGAACTAGCAAGGAATGGCTACTATGATGGTGTCACTTTTCACCGTGTTGTACCAGACTTCGTAGTTCAGGGTGGAGACCCAACAGGGACCGGAGGCGGCGGACCTGGTTATGCCATTGCATGCGAAACCGATGGCCCAAAGCAAGAGCATCTCCTTGGTGCGCTTTCCATGGCTCATGCAGGAAGGGATACCGGAGGCAGTCAGTTCTTCATAGTCTTGAATCCGGACAACTGCAAACACCTGAATCGAAAACACACTGTCTTCGGCGGCGTGGTTGAAGGATTCGATGTAGTGCAGTCCATCAGACAAGGAGACAAGATGATTAAGGTTGAGGTATTAGAAGCCGATTCTGACGTTGATAGCCACGAGCTGAAGAAGCTACCCTCAAGACGCTAAACAGTCATCTTTACATATACATCATCATGGTGACAGAGCAATCAGTCCGACAAGACATTCTACAAGCTAGATGTCACAATCGCCAACCGAGGCATCCAAATGGTAGCTGAAGCATTCCTAGGCACGTCCATCCTATCGGGAATTCTAGCGATATTCGTTGCACTCTACACTTTCAGACAGGTAAACCAGGCAGACGAAGGCAACGAGAGAATGAGAGAAGTCAGTGCACTGATTGAAGAGGGTGCATATTCCTTCATCAAGGTCCAATACAGGAATCTCATGGTCTTCACGCTAGTTCTTGCCGTTCTTGTTGCCATTGTGTTCTCTGGATTTGGGATTGCGATATCGATATCCTATGTACTGGGGTCCTTGGCAAGCATGGCTGCTGGATATGTTGGAATCATTGTGGCTACAAAGGCTAATAGACGCACAGCAGCAGCGGCAGCAAGTGGCGGATTGAATCCTGCTTTCAATGTAGCATTCAAGGCCGGCTCCGTGATGGGGCTCATGATTGCCGGGATTGCACTTGTTGGTCTTGGCTCACTCTACTGGCTATGGAACTCGCTTCTTCCGGGCGTGGTAGCAACCGAGCTCTGGGAGATAATCACAGGCTTCTCGTTCGGAGCAAGTACGGTCGCACTCTTTGCTAAGGCTGGTGGTGGAATTTACACGAAGACGGCCGACATGGCCGCAGACATTGTTGGGAAAATCGAACAACGCATTCCTGAGGATGATCCAAGAAATCCTGCAGCCGTGGCTGACGCCGTCGGTGATAACGTCGGGGATGTTGCAGGTACTGGAGCAGACATCTATGACAGCAACGTGGCCGCAATTCTTGCAGCATCTATTCTGGGAGCAGCAATCGATGCTACTTACTCTCCCGCACTACCCTTTGGTCTGCTACCCCTAGTGATTGCGGCCATGGGTACAATCTCCTCTGTTATTGGTGTATTCTTGGTTAGACCAGGACCATCGGGCGATCCGGGTCCAGCCCTCAACAGAGGCACCTACCTCACCACAGTTCTATTCTCAGTGCTAGTTGTACTAACGTTATCACTTCTGAACCTCGATTTGACAATAGCACTATTCGCGATAGCTGGATTGCTAGCAGGGGTGTTCATAGGATTCACAAGTGATGTCTTCACAAGTGATCGTGGACTTGGAAGATTCAAGCCAGTTCCTAACATGGTCGTTGCCGCCGAGAAAAGTGCTGCCAACCTGATTCTCTCCGGGTACTCCTATGGCCTGCTCAGCGTGGTGCCTTCTGTCATGGGTATAGCTGGCGCCCTAGTGGCCTCATTCGTGCTTGGAGCAAACGCAACCTCTATTGGACTCGGAGGAGTCGAAGGTGGCATCTTCGGTGTAGCAATCGCTGCAGTAGGTCTATTGTCCACAAATGGCATGATTATGAGTTCAGATGCCTATGGGCCGATTGTAGACAATGCTCGGGGGGTGATTGAGCAAGCCGGCGCGCCTCGTGAGGCGATAGCGGCGTGTGACAAATTGGATGCGAGCGGTAATACTGCCAAGGCAATAACGAAGGGCTTTGCAATAGGTGCCTCTGCGATCTCAGTCTTGGCACTCTTTGCAGCCTTCATTTCTTCGACCAGGCACCTTCCATTTCCGGAGCTTGTGGTCACTGTTGTGAATCTGGCTGATCCATTTGTAATGGCTGGAGCACTGATTGGTGCTCTCGTGCCCGTAGGTTTCTCTGCCATGTTGATTCTAGGTGTTGAAGACAATTCCGAGCGCATGATAACCGAGATTCGCAGGCAGTTTGCTGAAGATCCGGGTATTCTTGAGGGTACGTCAGAGCCCGACTATGACCGCTGTATAACGATTGCGACAACTGGGGCTATCAGAGAGTTGATGCCGGGCACAGTAATGGCAATCATGGTCACGATACTGACAGGCACCTTCCTTGGACTGAATGCCCTAGCTGGCTATCTGGGCGGCGCGGTGATCACGGGTCTCGTAATGGCGCTTCTGATGGACAACTCAGGCGGAGCATGGGATAATGCGAAGAAGATCATTGAGTCTCCTGATTATGATCACAACCGTTCCAGATATGAGGAAGTCCATGAAAACTCTGTGTTGGGTGATATGGTGGGGGACCCTTTCAAGGATACTGCCGGCCCGTCAATCAACACCCTTCTAGTTGTCATTTCACTCACTGCAACTCTCTTCCTGCCTGTCATTGCACAGATGCATGCTTGGCTGACGGGACTGATATGAGAAAGGGAAGTCATGTCAATGCGTTTCGGAATAGTTGCAATCGAATTCATACCTGCATTGAAGAGAGTCATCGCTGGAGATGCCCCGGATTTCTCTCGCATCAACATGGTTGAAACAGTACGAGAGGCAGCCGCGATTGAACATATCCAAGCAATAGAGATTCCCATGGAGATTGAGCATATGGTACCTGGCTCATTGACGCCTGATGTCATCTCAGAACTCGGAGAGCTGAAGGACGAGTTAGACCTCTCATACACTGCTCATCTGCCATTCTGGGCCGTTGAACTAACCTCGTTCAATGACTACATTCGTTCAGGAAGTGTGGATAGCAATGTTCACTCCATCAGGCTCGTAGAGAGTCTTGAACCTGAGGCGTACGTACTTCACTCTACAGGCGCCTTAGCCGCAGAGTATTCTAGGCAGGGATTCTCAGAGCGTGTGAATCTCGTGGTACAAGGGTACATGAATTCATTCGCCATGAAGAGCGTCGAGGAGATTATCAGCAAGTCAGAAGTAGATCCCCGTAAACTCGCCATAGAGAATGTCGAGTTTCCCTTCGATTTCACCCGGGACATTGTTGACGAACTGAACACCAGCATATGTTTCGATACTGGGCACTTGCTCACAAAGCAATGCGGAGATGAGCCTTTGTCCGAGTTCTATCGGAAACAACGTGACAGAATCACAGAGATCCATCTGAATGATGGTTTGGCTGAGAAAGACGAAGCTGGCGGCCATCAGGATCACTTGGTGCTGGGAACAGGCGATATGCCGGTCAAAGAATTCCTATTGGAACTGGTCAAAGACAAGTTCGAAGGCCCTTTGATATTTGAGATGCCGCATGAGGATGCAATCGAGTCACTCAGCACAATTCGCAACCTAGTACCAGAAGCTCTCCAATAGTCCTATCTTGATGTCACAAGCTTTTTATCGCAAACCGAATCCTAGCCGTCTGGCGGCCAATGGGCCCGTGGCATAGCCTGGTTATTGCGCCGCTCTGATAAGGCGGATGTCCGGAGTTCAAATCTCCGCGGGCCCACCACATCTTCTTGAGAGTCAAACCTAATATGGAACTGGTGATGGGAGAATCAAACGCTCCTGAGTAACTGATTCTTGGTACGCTAGAACGGACTTGGTCGGTGAATTGGCAATGCCATTTTGGACGCCTAGACGGATGACAGCGTTTCTGACAATATGGACCCTCGTGATACCACTCAAGGTCATTATCGCATTCCCAAGCAGCTTGGCGCACGTTTCGGCTATCTATGCAGGTCTATGGGGGTATGTTCCAGGCAACCCGTTCTACTCATCGGCGCTGGTCTTTGATGTTCTCTATACTTCGTTCATGATTCCCTTCTGGTTTCCCGGAATAGCTGTCGCCTGGTTTGTGTGGCATGCTTCCAAGGATAGGAATATGACCAGAAGGAGATATGTTGAGATCGTAGTGACAATGCAGGTGATTCATCTACTGATTGTGTGGATATTATTCCCTTGTCCCATATCATTTTCGCCACATCTGTGTGCTCCAACATCCGTAACTGGGTTACTAGCACTGCCATTCGTATCTAGAATAGTCAAGGCTGTAGACTCGCCATGGGCCGATGACGCCAACTAGGACTAGCACTAGATCCTCGAAGTTCAAACAGATTGGCAATTCCCTTCTTGGGATCAGTTTCCCCGGACCCGCCATTTCTGATTCCCTACAGGCCCTCCCGTTGCCTTGTCCGGTTCATTGACCAGCCTAAATACGCCGGATACGCGAACACCAAGTTTACCCCAAGCAGAATCAATAGAAAAATCAAGGGAGAAACGAGGGGTCCCTCAGGGTTTTGAGTAAATGTCCTGACTGCCATCAGTCCAACAATACTTGTCAATGCAAAGAAAACAACTGAGATCAACAGGAATCTACGATAGTCTCCTGCAGCACTACATCTGAGGGAACAGTAGATGCCGCGCTTGCCGCTCCACGAAGCACTTACTCTTGTGTTTCCACACCATTCACAACGATGACCTGTGTCGCCGTACTGTCCTTGTTTGGGGTATAGTTGAGTGTCTGGCATGTCACCAATGAACACTGTGTCACTCCTTCGCCGCACAGTCCATCCAACATATGCTGCATAGAGTGACCCAATGCTGAATCCAGAGATTAACAGTATAATGATTACGGCGAAACCGGGCGCGAGAGGGTTCGGTGTTTCGGAGGGCGTAGCCCCCTCCAGGATAATCTCGTACATTACTTGAGGGAACAAGAGAATCGCTAGGAAGAATGGTGTCATCAGAATCGCGACGAACAGAGAAGTTCGATACTCGGCCGCAGCAAGGCATCTGAATGAGCAATAAGAGAACCTCGTTCCACTCCAACGACCCCGTGTTTCACGCCTTCCACACCAAGAGCACGCTTTTCCAGTAGGCTCTGCTTCCTCAGCGCTGATACGCTCCTCAATCGAGTCATCCAACTACTCTTGACACCTCTGTCCTAAACACGAGCTTCCCTTGATTATTGGACTTAATAGGATTTGCAGGCCATTCTTGTGGTTCAGCAATTCTCGTGCGATTCTCGGTTACCATTGGCGACTAGTTTTATCTGTCCTGAAGGAGTCTAGTCTGTTGGTGAACGTAATGAAGCTTAATCCGTGTGGACATCTCTGCAACGGCTGCCCGAGCTATCTGAGCGAAGGCGACCCGACATGCACTGGGTGTACTGAGTCTGGTGGAAGACCATGGTGGGGCACGTGCAAAGTCTTCGAGTGCGGGGCGAGAAGGAAACTTGACCACTGCGGCCTATGTAATCAGTTCCCCTGCGATCTCCTTGCAACTCACTACGATCCAGACAATCCCGAAGGTCAGCGAAACGCCATGGTCAGAACAGGAATCCTAGCCTATCGAACCAAGCATGGGGATGACAAGGCTTTGGAGTTGTTCAGAAAGATAAGAAGAGTCTAGGACTAGGAGAAGACACATTGCAGCGGAACAAGGAACTATGTACCGATTGCGGATTCTGCACAACTGCTGTTAGCTGTCCAAGTCCGCGGCATTGTGTTGCTTGTGGGTCGTGTTATCTGGCATGCCCCCATGAAGCAGTTCTTCCCGTTCACGCTCAGCCGTCAGACCCTGTCACCATCACCGTGGACGGTTTGGCTGTTGAGGTGTCAAGTAATATCACAGTGAAGACTGCATTACAGTCCCTTGGCATGGTCTTTGACCGCTTCCCCAATCCGAAGAATCTCTTCGCCCCCTGTAAAACTGGAGGATGCTACGCATGTGCAGTTCTAGTGGATGGTGAGGTTCGACCCAGTTGTCATACGGCTGTAAAGTCTGGACAATCCATCCAGACCCAAGTTTCAGATGATGTGAGTCCGTTACGCGTTGTTGGCTGGTGCCAGCCGCACTCTGTTGGAGGCGTGGGAACGCCGTGGCTGTCTAAGGCAGCTGGCAGAAACTCTGGAGCCTACGTAGAGGCTGCTTGTTTCGCCGCAGGATGCAATTTGCGTTGCCGTACTTGTCAGAACTTCACCGTCACGTACGATAGTTCTGCAGCCGCCGTCACTCCTGAACACGCCGCCAAGAAACTCTTGAAGCTAGCATTGCGCGTAGGTGTCAAACGCCTGGCGATATCTGGAGGCGAAGCAACGCTAAATCGGCCATGGTTGGTAGCTTTCTTCACGTGGCTCAAGACACACGGCCCAAGTGATTTACGTCTGCATTTGGACACGAACGCAACTGTTCTGACCCCGGACTACATAGATGCGCTTGTGGAGGCGGGGGTCACAGACATTGGACCTGATCTCAAGTCGGCCCGACTCCAAACGTTTCAGACAATAACCGGGATTAAGGACTCAACTCTAGCAAGAAACTACTGGACCACAGCGTGGGATGCAGTGCGTCATCTTGCAGACAACTACTACCCAGAGCAACTGTTTATGGGTGTGGGTCTTCCGTTCAATTCTGCCCTCTATGCATCTCCTGAGGCCATGCAGGCTGAGTTGCACGAGTGGGGCTCCCGAGTTACGGGCATTGACAATCGAATTCAAGTGACCATCTTAGACTATCGTCCCGAGTTCCGACGACGCGACATTGAACGTCCATCTACAGGAGAGATGCTTGAGGTCAAGACCTTGCTAGAAGGCCTAGGTCTCCGAACCGTCTTGGCCCAAACGGCTTTTGGCCATCTTCCCCCCTCTCAACCAGCTCCAGACCGACGCGGCCAAGCGTGATTAGAAGAAACCCCTCAGAGTGTTGCCACGCCTAAAGACTATTCAACAAAGTCAAAGAACAAAGCAGTTGAGACTCCTTATCGTTAGTGAAGAGGCAAGAAGATGTCAGAGAATGAAGAGAAAGGCAAGGTGGTTGTCAAGAGCATAGCAGAGCGCCTGGAAGGCGCAATGACAAGGAGCTCGGATGAATCGCTCGCCAATGGCACACTCAATGAGCTCTCTGACCATAGCTTTATGGATGTAATCAGAAGACCAAGAACTGCCATCGTCGAGTTCTATACATCCACATGCCCGTATTGCAGACAGATGGCTCCTGTGCTTGATGAGCTTGCTACCGACTACCGGTCGCGTGTGTACTTTGCAAAGATCAACATAGATGAAGTTCAGGGTGCTGCAAAGAAGTTTGATGTTGAAGGCGTGCCCCTGCTGGTGGCATTCAAGAAGGGGAATCCAGTCGCCAAGATGGAAGGGCTCAGGAGCATTGATGAACTGGATGGTTGGATAGATACTATCCACAAAGGGCTTCGTCCATTGGAACTGAGTCCCGGTCCTGTGACCAAACTCATCCTGGGCGACTTATGACACTAAGAACAATGTCTGAGTCAGAGCCTGAGCTTGAAGATGTATTCGTCATCCTCCATTTTCAGTTTGCTCTCAATCACCCTTCCTGTCTTATGCAGGAATCTGATCATTGGGACATTCTTCGGATGTACGTGCGCTATGAATGCCCCAACTCCCTTACTTCTGGCAATTCGCATTAGGTGATTCAGCATGAATGTACCAACCCCTCTATTCTGATAATCATCCTGAACAAGAAGTGCGAATTCCGCCTCATTCCTGTGCCAGTCCAGCAGATACCTTCCTGCTCCTATAATCTGCTCAGTTGTTCCTTCCTCATCTGAGCAGATAGTTGCAACGATGCTGATGTCCCTTGACTGATCCACATCGTAGAAGTCTTGGAGAGTCTGTCTACGGAGGCTGGTGAGAGGTGTCAGAAATCTGAAGAAAATGGACTCTTCACTTAGTCCGTAGAATAGGCACTTGATTCTGTCAGTATCATCAGGTCGAATCAGTCTGAAGTCCACGTCAATTGCCCCGTCTGGCCCCTCGAATGTCTTCTGTACTTCATATTCAATCGGGAAGTACGTGCCTTTGACTT
>JBHLOD010000118.1:0-5406 GCA_048940825.1 Promethearchaeota archaeon
TAGTCGACTAGGGTTGAGAACAGAGTATGAGTATCACTATAGACGTCTCTCAGAATAGGCAACGGATGTCCACTGAGCGCAATGGTACATTGATGCCTTGACTTCGCGATTCTTCTCGGGCGAATTACAGCTTGCCGACCCAGCTCTCATATTCTGACTTTATCTTCGCGGCGTCATCAGAGTCTCCGAATTCCGCAGGTTCAATCTTGAGACTGTCTCCCTCTTGGATTGCCTCTATGACCATGACTCCCGGTGCCTCTATCTTCACTCCCATCTTGCCATCTCTCTCAAATCGCTCCGTGTATACGAGATTCGAGTTCTTGACAGCGGAGTAAATTAGGAATGCAGTCTTCTGGTCGACCACGGAATCTGGCATCGCCTCGACGGGTTCCGGAACGGCCGGCTCGGGTTGGACAGTGGTTGCCACGACGGTCGGCGTCTCTGGCTTCGCGGGCTCTACTGGAGCAACTGATTCTGGTTCAGCAGCCCTCGCTTCAGGTGGCTCAAGCCTTGCGTCATATGCCAGAAACTTATCTTCAAACTTCCACCTTCGAGTGAGCATTTCTTTGAATCTAGCAATCTCCGCAGCGACTTCCGGATCGCTGTCGTCTTTCTCCAACATCTCCACCAGGTTCGCGGATGCCATCCCGATATTGGTGCTACCAATCGTGTAACCTGACTTTCGCAAGCTTTTCGCCAGCCTTAATGCATGCATCCTTGTGGGCATGTCCACAGCTCTTCCGATGAACACCCAAGTTGTGTCACTGATCTCATCAAGGAGAATGACCGCTTTGTCGGCGCTCACCAGTCCTGTGTCAAGCACGACTGGCGATATCTCACCTGACTCATCTTCAAGCATCAACATGAAGGGTTTTCTTGATAGGCCTTTTCGTGAAATCCCGGGTGCCTCCTGTTATGTTGGTCCCAAGGACCCTTTTGCCCACTCCTTTTTAACAGATATTCGGACAGACCCACTAGGGGAAGACTATCGGCTACAACTTTCGCTGACACAGTTGTAGCTAGCCATCAATAACTAGGAGTGTCTGTGTGTCTCCAAGTCCATCTATGGTCCGTATCTTGGTGAGCAGAATATCAAAGACGGCCTCTACATCTCTGGCGGTGACTTCCAACACGATGTCGAAGGGTCCGAAGACTTTGTTTGCTTCTTCAGTGACGGAGAGCTTGAGTAGCTCCTTTAGCACCAAATCTCCTTTCCCACTCTCCGTTTTGATCAGGATGTATGCCTTTACCATTGCTTGGTGCCTCCCACACGCTTCGTATTGGGTGAGGTTGATATCTCTTGCTCCATGTTCAGCAGATGTAGAATGGCGGAGCAGTACCTCTTCTAAATGGTCTTTTGGTCAACTTTGAACAGAGCCATTACTATCTTGTATGCTAGGTGAATCTGTTTCTGATTGAAACAAGTCTGCACCAAACGTTCAAAGTGTGGACTGCGCCCCTTGGACCAAGAATCTACCATCTGATAACTACAGGGTCTTTCTGGGATAGTGTTTGATTAGAAAGAAGGAGTAGGACTGAGGCGCGCACCGAGACTGACCAAGCTCAGTCCAGACGGGGCTATTCCCGAGAATATAGGCTTCAAGCGAGCCCGAGTTTAGGACATTGCGAACCTAGGACACTTGTCTTTGATGATACCCGGGGTTTCGCAAGGCTTTTGCATCCCGGTATAGAATTTGAAACCATCAACCCCGCATTTGCCTTCTTTAGCATCGTACTCTGGACAGGTCATAGATAGATTCACCAACACGGTCATCATACTGGCCCAGACCACACAAGCGTGAGTTCTGAGCGACTTCGATGACAATGCCTCTCAGGGAGCATATTAAGCTATTTTGTGGCTCCCATAGCTAGTGATTCTGTACGCCTTTGAAGACTAACATGTGCTAGCTTGTGGCCGAGGGAATCATAACAGGCCCTTTTCTCTAAGCAATTGACGCATGAGTGCTGCTTCATCTGTGAAAATGCCATCTACACAAAGGTCAATCAACCACTCCATTGTCGCCCTGTCGTTTATGGTCCAGACATGGACTGCCAGGTTTCGCTTATGTGCTTCTTCCACGAAGTGTCGACTCAGCACCTTCATGCTACCATATTTGACCGGAACCTGAAACGCTCTGTATGTAATGTTTCGGCAAATCAGGCCCACGGCTCGAACTTTCTCTCCTATGAGAAATCTCCGAACTTCAGATGGATGGGCAGATGTCGGAACGGAGGGCATGATTTCTCGGAATCTCTCCATCGTACGAGGTATGAAGGAGGCAACAACCACAGAGTCTTCACGCTCGTACTCTCTGATTGCTTCAGCTAGTTCTGCAGGGGCCGCTTTGTCGTCGTCTTTCATGTCGATGTTCAATCTGGCGTCGGGAAACACCTCAAAGGCCTCTCTGATTGTCACCACACGAAGTCCCCTCCCTCTGAACGGAAAGTCTGAGCCATTTGGTGAGAATACACGTCCCAAGTCTATCTGTCGTAGCTCGTCTAGGGTCAGCTCCCGGACCTTGCCTTCCTCACCTGTGGTTCTCTTCAGGTCGTCATCGTGGAAGAGGACTAGATGGTCGTCCTTCGTGAGTCTAACGTCTGTTTCCAGCGAGTCCACTCCAATCTCCAGGGCCCCTCTCATGGCCTCAACAGTGTTCTCAGGTGCTTGGTTTGGGTCACCGCGATGAGCCATGATTAAGGGGCGATCTCGGCCAAAGAACCATTCCACAGTCATCGAGGAGAGTGTGTGCAGAGCAGTGCTTAAGTTCTACCTATCGAGAATTACCCAAACGAGTGTTTGTCATACTCGCCATGGAACTTAGTAGGCATCTCTCTGAGAATCTCGACGAGCCGGTCTGTAGCCTTGGCCGTCTTTAGCAACCTAGGCATGTTTCCCTTGATCTTCAGCTTGCGTGTGATGAACGCCCTATTTGCACCAATGTTTCCAAGCAGAATGTCAACCCATACACGATACGGGGCGCTCATAATGTATGATGTTTCCTTTTCCCCCAGCCAGATGTCCGTCATTTTGCCCTCCTTGATTTCAAATCCCACTACAAGGGAATCTTCAATTCCTTTGTCTGGCTCGGCTTGAAGCACAAGCGTATACGAGTCAACGACAGAGGAAGCCAGCTTGGCATAATCCTCGTCCTCATTTAGATTCTTCTTGAAACTCTCTATGTATTCGTCACTGGCAAGTTCGATTCTCTTGCTCATTCCATCATCCTCCTTTCATATCTCTACTAGAACCTTGACATCAGATGAATCACTTCTTGTCAAGACCTCAAAACCATCCTCTACAACCCGTTCCAGTGGTATAATTCTTGTTATCAGTTGATCAGTTCGAATGTGCTTGTCGGCAAGTAGCTCAATCGCCTGAGGGAACTCCGAATACCCAAGATAGCTGAACTGAACGGTAAGTTCGTTTAGTACCCCGGTCATGAAGTCAACTTCCACGGGCTCTTCAGAGATGCCTAGAATTAGAATCGAACCACCCCTTTTCACTACCGAGAAGGACCCTGCCGTTGGCTCAGGAGCACCGGTGCATTCCACTACAAGGTCCACTCCAGCTCCGGCGGTGAAATCCTCAAGTCTGAGTGAGAGTGACTCTCTCTGCGGGTTCACGACCACATCTGCACCCACCTTCTTGGCCGCCTGAAGCCTTGCCTCTCGTATCTCTGAGGCGTAGACCTTCGAGGCGCCCCTGAACTTGGCATACTGTATACTCAGCAGTCCAATCGGCCCTGTACCTAGCACCAGTACGTCCATATCCTCCCTGAAACCGACTAGATGGAACCCTCTGATCGCGACCGCGAGTGGTTCCACAAATACGCCCGCTTTGAAGTCAACAGTTTCTGGGAGCGCGTGAAGTGTGGTCTCTGGGAGTGCTACAAAATCGGCCAATCCGCCGTTCATGGATATCCCAACCATCTGCATATCCTCACAGAGTGAGTGCCGATGGTCTGCACAATAGCTACAGGTTCCGCACGGAATCAAGGAGTTGGGCACAACCCTGTCTCCCACTTTCCAGCTGGTAACTTCCTCTCCTACCTCCACTATCTCACCTGTGAATTCATGTCCCAGTACTAGGCCTCCCTCGTACATACCGTACTCCCATGCGCTCAAGTCTGTGCCACATATGCCAACAAACTTGGGCCTGATCATAACGTCGCTTGAGCCCAAGGTGGGCTCAGGAATTTCCTTGATTTGGATGTCATGTGCACCTTCATACACCGCAGCTCTCATCTAGTCCTCCCCTGGAAGTTGACAGCCTTCAAGCCAGACAGATGCAACAGATGCGAAATCTGGCGGATCGAGATTGATCTCGGGGTCAACTACTATGTCCAAAACCGCAGGAAGTCCTGAATCCTTCGCCTTCTCCAAACCAGGCCGAATTTCTTCTGGCTTCTCTACTCTAGCGCCGAAGCAACCCATCGCCTCTGCAATCCTGTCATATCTCACATCAACGAAGTCAACGCCCACGTAGCGTTCTTCGTATAGGCCCTTTTGACCGGCCTTTATCATACCATATGCTCGATCATTCGCGACTATGATTGTGAAGGGTGTCTTGAGTCTCCTTGCAGTTTCTAGCTCCTGAGTATTGAACATGAAGGCTCCGTCACCTGAGATCACATACACGTCCTTCTCAGGATGCGCAAGTTTGGACCCAATTGCATAACCTGTTCCCACACCGAGGTGGCCCGAATCTGTAGCCTGTAGATAACTTCTCGGTTCGTAGACCCTGTTGAGATAGATCGACCAGACCGCGATGTTTCCGCCGTCCACAATGGATATCGCATCTCGCGGGAAGAAATCACGTACCTCCTGAATCATTCTTAGAGGGTGAATCGGGACTCGATCTGACTTGCCCTGAGCAACGAAGTCAGTAAGCCATGAGTCTTGAGCTTCTCGACAGTCGGCCATTTCGGGCCTCGGCTTCGACTTGGGCTTGCTCTTCACAGCCCTGAGCAGTTCAATCAGAGTGCTCTTTGCGTCACCTACAATCGCTAGGTCAACAACTCGGTTATGAGCTATCATCTCTGGTGCTATGTCAATCTGTATCAGCTGCTGTTCAGCGCAATCCCCCCATCCTGGGGCCCTCCCCCAGAAATCAAGGTCACCGAATCTTCCACCCACAAGTAGAACCAAGTCAGACTGACACTGCGCCCCGATGGCTCCAAAGCTGGCTGGCACGAGCGACAATGGGTGGTCTTCAGGAATCGCCCCTCGGGCACCTACTGAAGTCGTTACAGGGGCTTGGAGGTGTTCGGCAATCTCACGCAGTTCTTTGGCTGAGTTTGAGGCCAAAACACCACCTCCCGCATGAACAAGAGGAAATGTAGCATTCACCAACATGTCTGCAGCCTTTGCTATCAGTTCAGGATTGCCCACTGGCGGTCGGGTCAT
>JBHLOD010000119.1:0-3145 GCA_048940825.1 Promethearchaeota archaeon
TTGTTAGGCACACTGTGGTTGAGCTTTCTAGGAGATATGATTCCACGGGGTCTGCATAGAGCTCAAAGTAGTGCGAGCCAATCCCAAGACCAGAGGAATCGAGTGTGACTGAGTAGGTGCCATCTCCGTGGTCGGTGATGCCCTCGATTGTGCCATTTGAGGTGATAGTCGCTCCTGATATTGGTGTCCCGTCGAAGCCATCAAGAACAGTTATGTCAAAGACGAAATCATCTCCATATGATGCCGCCGGCGGAGATGCGTACTCAATTGCAGTCGTATGAAGAATGTCCAAGTTAAAGGACAGAGTTGCATTGTCGAAGAATGGATGATACGAGTCAATCTTGACTCTCCATCTTCCGAGAGTCTGTAGGTCCGAAGTATTGAGTGCCTTGCCGTAGATGCCTGTTCCATAGTCGTCAAGCTGCACCTGAGTGGGGTTTCCTTCATCTGTCCAGTTGACGTTCACTGTTGCTCCAATGATGGGGTCTGAATCAATCACATCTGTCAAATCTACCTCAACGAGCACTAGCGCACCGGCAACTCTGACTGAGAGGCCATCTCCTATCGCATCAGTCGGTGCTGTCAATGTTAGAGCTGAGTTGTGGCGGACAATAAACTGGCGCTGGTACAGGCTTGTTGCATAATCGGCTATAGGTCCGGTCGCATTGTAGCAAGCACTCACAGTCCATATCCCTTGGTCCGCAGTAGAGTCCACAATCTTCCGTATGCTGGCCTCTGACGTAGGTTTCGCGGTTTCGCTCCCTACTGTGTAGAAACCGTTCGGGTTGTTCTGGTTGTTGTATTCAGTGGCTATCCACGCCGCCGAACGAACAACCTCTGACACACGAATCTCATCCAGCATCCCAGCCATGCATTGATCTCCACGGTGATAGGGTTCAGTAGTACCACCCCAGAACCAATCGTCCAAAGAGGCAAGCTGCATCCAATATGTTGGCACGTCCTCTGTGGTCCAAGTCAGAGGGTTGCCGTCGAGATAGATCTTCACGTTTCCTAAGGAATAGTCCAAGGTCACTGTCACCTGGTGCCAGATACCGTTTATGAATGGATTAGCTACAAGATTGAAGTTCGGCTGGTCCCCTCCCCAAGGGTAGAAGAAATTGTCACCATCGGGCTGAACTCCCCATTCAAAGCCGTCGTTGTGTGTAGATGAGGGCCATCTGAAACGATTGCTGCTCACCATTATTCTTTGGTACCTTCCATCCGAAGAATCCACCCAATTGATCCAGGTTTCAATTGTGCCCCGATCAGCGACTGAATCGAGGCTTATGCTGTCAGGAACCACGAGGAAGTCATCGATTCCGTCGAGTTCGAATCCTCTGCCGAGCTTGGAATCGATAGAGTCCAATGAGTCCATAGAGCCACGACTATATCCGTCATTATCATTAGATGTGCTGTCGAGAATCTCACCTTCGGCTCCTGAAAGCGATTCATCTAGGTGCCAGACGCCGACGAAGCCACTTGCCCAAACCTCGGAGGGATTCTCCTGAGAGCCCACTACCGGGTTTCCATAGTACATCGTAATGGTAGTATCGACTGTGCTAGACAGATTGGCTTTCACCCACGCGACGAGTCGCGCATGGGTTGAGTTGTACACCTGGTCGAAGATTTCCATCTCATGGGCCAATACAACCCCGTTCGACACAAAGAGAATATCGTCTCCGTCTGCTTGCACCTTGTCAGTGTTGCGCAAGTCACTGTCTGAAATATCGATGAATACCGGGAAGTCAACAAGGTTTCCATCTACCTGAGTATGATCGATGACGAAGTCCTTTCTGTATCTGAATGATGGTATCTCGTGTACAGAAACTCCCGAGGTTGTATTTGTTGCAGAGTACCATACTGCGCCGCTTGGGTCCATAAGCACAAATGTTGTGCTTTCTTCATCCAGTTGAGGAATGGTCACCAAGAACTCCATCTCATCATTCACGGAGAAGGAGGCTGTGTCTTGCAGGGGTCCTCCTGAGGGACCTAGTTTCAGATCGAGAATGCTGGTGTCTTGGAGGAATTCCACTTTCCACATGCCATATTCGTCAACTGCAGCAGTTGACAAGGTCAGTGTGCCAGATTGAGCCACCCAATCATCCGGTGCTGTCTTGGTCACTCCGGACGGATTGGCCACAGAAACTGGCCCCCAGTCGCGCCGCGGATAGTCAATGCTAAAGCCGACTCCTTCTACTCCTTCAGGTGGCGTGACCGGGACGATGGCTGTCCAAGTTGTCATTGAAGCATTGTCCACCGAGAACGACGTTCCCGGCGATAGACTGTTGTCAAGAGAATCGACATTGCTCACCACCTTGAGCTCCACATTCACGTCTAGCGTCACAGGTGAGTGGGAGCTTGTTGAGAACCGCAAATGTGTGGGTTGGTCAGCGCGCATGAGCTTTTCTTGGCCGATTGAGATGAAGCTGGGTGGATCATTCTGGTTTTCGAACTCGGTTGCAATCCAACCTGAAGAACGAGCTACATGAGAAATGCGAACCTCATCAATCGTTCCGTAGAACCAGTCTGCCGGCCCCCAAAGATAGTCCAAGACTCCAATACTGGCCGTATCAGTGGAGAACGTTCCCGAGTCTTGCGTGCTGGTTCCTTCGGACGAGCTACCGACATAAAGCTCTCGATCAGTCTTCGACCGCTGAACCATGGTGACGAGATGCCACTGGTTATTCTCAACATTCGTTGAGCCAATTACCTGCGCCCAATCGCCAGTGGCTGTCACCGAATAGAATCTGACCTCCGAATTGGTGTCATCTACATACAAGAAAAGATACTCGTCTACGCCAGTGTTTCCCTCACTGTAGATAGTTCTTTGGTCTGCTGTATCAGCACCCATTCTAATCCAAGCGGAGATAGTCCAGGCTGCACGATCTCCGATGACTACTCCGGGAAGACTTGCGCCATCATCAGCCCCGTCAAAATCCAGGGAACCGTCAATATTTCCTTCTATCTGATCACTTGAATTCATACCTCCTGATGAAATGCCATCATTATCATAAGTGGTAGAATCACGAATCTTTCCTGATGGATCATCGTCCAAGTGCCACACACCAAGGTATGAATTGCTCCAGACCCCCGAAGGATTCTCTCCATTTGCTGATTGAGGATTCCCGTAGTACATGCTAATGAC
>JBHLOD010000119.1:3245-5384 GCA_048940825.1 Promethearchaeota archaeon
GAGTGAACGGGTCGACATAGTCTTCGTCAGCGACATTGATCCTCATTCCTGCCCTATTGGCCGAGGCATCCGAATCAGCTTCAACCTCTAGTCGTGCTGAAGTCACAATTGCCCCCTGAGGAATCTCAACTGGGAATTGGAACGCCATCTGATACGCATATGCATCGCTCCATCCGGTGTCGCCCCACACACCAGCATATACAACCCCATCGCCATGAAATCCATCAATCCCGACTCCGGCCGCAGGCCAACTCTCGCAGTCGCGTCCTGATATCCCCGTTATGTAATCACCTTTCGGGACTTCGACGACGGAGCTTCCCACCTCATATCCACTAACAACAGTACCATTCGCCTTGAGCCCGACTTGCTCGGGAAAAGCGGTCACACTCAGAATCAGTTTCACCTCATCAACAAAGATTCGGGTCGTTCGTCCTTCCGACTGAGGACCTGAGAGATCCGTTCCAAGACCAATGTCGAGCTGAAGTGCGTTCTGAGTTGAGAGCCCTTCAAATGCCGTCGCTGGGACCGTGACTGTTGTTTCGAGCCAAGTGTCCAGTGGGTCGCCAGGTTCGAGCACATTCAGTCTTGTTTCGTGACCTGCAAGTCTTACGAAGAGATAGGTCTGATCTTGAAGGTCGCACGTGGACCAGGGTTTGTAGAGGAACTTCACTTCCGCTGACAGTACGTTTCTGGCTAGGACGGAAACAGTTTGACTCAGGTACACCTCATCATCAGCAGTCAGTTCGTTTCCACTGGCCCAAATTGCCTCAAGTCTCCATCCCATCGTATCGTCATATCCGTTCCCTGTGTCATTATTGAGTTCGAAGATTCCATTGAGAGGATGAGCAATGCGGCCTGAGCCCGGTCCCTCTTCATCCACAGTGAGTGTCCAACCGTCTGGGACCCAGACATCTTCACCGTTATATCCAAGTCCAAGCCATTTCTCCAAATGGTAGTCATTCATTCTTCCATTAAGTAGTGCATCATCAATCGTTGTGTATAGTCCATCGATGCTTGCAGAGACTGTGTCTGCTGACCATCCGGATGGTGGAGCGATGCCTGCTGAGGCCGAGGTAGAGTCATCCAAGTGCAGCGTGGACCGAGTTGTCATTTGTCCTGTCAGTGTCACACTCCTCGGGACTCCACTTCCTGAATAGGAATCACCCGAGGACAACTGGTGGACGGTGTCGAGTATATCAAATGCACCCACTTCTCGCGTCAATGTCGTATGGGTATATTGTGAACTAGGTGTTGGGACAAGCAGCACTAGGAGCAACCCAATGGCTATCAATTGTGTGAGATGTGCAGACGACCTATGGTATCCTCTCACGAGAATCACTTCCTTTCACCTCCATCTTCCAGAATGGTCTTCACCAGGTCATCGACTAGATCTCTTGGCAACTCTCTGGCCTGCTCAATGATGTTCTGGACCTCGTGTTCTGGTAGGCCTGCCTTTCTGAGCTTCTCCGCCAGAATCTCAATCTCGTGTTCTGCGAGCCTGCCCAGCAAATCATCCAGAGGCTTTTCAGATGCCTCCTTGGGAGTCTTTTCCGGCTCGGCTCCTGCTTTTGGTTCAGGCTCAAGGGGCTTCCCAACCAATTCCTCGCCCCGGATTCTGGCACGAGCTTGTGCCCTGCTTTCATCCCAAACCTGCTCCATTGTCTTTCCCTCAGCTCTTCCCCGCTTGATTGCCTCCTGAGTGATGACCTCCTTTACGAAAATCACCTGCTCGCTGAGCCGCATCTTCGACACGTCATCTCTGAAATCTCTCTCTTGATCCGGTGTAAGCTCCGTGAGAATCGATAGCTGGACAATGAGTTCCTCAACCTCAGGTACTTCCAACTCAACAGCATAAGCGGGCACCTCCCTTGGCGCCTTCTCGATGCCAAGTTCCGCACATGTGTCATTGAAAAGCTCCGCAATAATCTCCTGCCTCGACATGATCCCCTCGGGGATTGTTGGGACCTTTCCTCGCTTGATTGCCCTTACCATCCCGTTCAGCTTTCTCAGCAGTCTCGGCAGTGCGAATATTCTCCTCCAAACGAGTAGCCCGAAGATCACGACGAGCCCGATGGGCAGACCATAGGCCACTGCGTTTTCTATCAGGAGATCCATCTGGCTGGGTGCTATGTCAACAAT
>JBHLOD010000120.1:0-5375 GCA_048940825.1 Promethearchaeota archaeon
AATGATATTCAGTTCTGGATTGTACCCATACTGAGGTTTCCCTCTTTTGCCCTCTTCTCTCTCTAGACTGCTTCTTGCATGGATTCCGTCATTTAGGTCTCGATTTTTGCGAATTAGGACTAAAAGAAAGGTTGTTCGATTTTTCGACAAGTATGTTCATTTAAGCGGGAAACTATAGATTTATAGGTCGAATATGTCCTATTAGGTCGGAGACGCAAGACCCGCGGATTCACGCTCGTAAACTTGAGTTTCCTGTTGCTTCAGTCTGCGTCCCTCCCGGCGGAGATTAACAGGTAGCGGGTCTTCTCCATCTTCTTCTGAATATCCAAGTTTCATGACAAGCTTCATATCTTCGCTGAGTCAGACTCATTCAGAGGTGTGGTAAGATGGACCGCGTTGAGCTTGGCTGGGATGAGTTCTGGGCCGAGGTTTTTCGTGTCAGACACCGAGGGTCTATCCCTGGAATCCAACAGTACGATGAGCTGGTAGTAGACTTCTGCATTGAAGTTCTAGGACTTGGAAAAGGCGAGTCAGTCTTGGACATAGCCTGCGGCGCAGGTGATCAGAGTCTTCTCTTTGCGAAGCGGGGCCTGGATGTATCGGGCTTTGACTTGTCTAGTAGTCTAATCAAAGTCGCGAAGAAGCGCGCTGGAGAGGTTGGTCTGAAGGTTGACTTCTCATCACGAGACATGCGTGAGATGGACTTCGAGGAGCGCTTCAAGACTGCAGTTCTGCTCAGCCATAGCTTCGGATTCTTCAATCATGAGGAGAACATGGGGGTTCTGAAAGGCACATACAAGGCTCTTGTAAAGAGCGGTAGACTTCTTCTTGACCTCATGAATCCCTACAACCTTCCACGCTTCCAAAAGACTTGGACGAAGTTCGAGGGCGGCTACCTTCTGAGTGAACCTCACGTTATTGATGCACCCTCTGGAGTATTGAGAGGCAGGCCCGCCACTTTCGTGGATACGGAATCAGATAGAATCATCCTCATGAATGAGGACGCCCTGTCCAATAATGACATCCGAATGTATACAGCTCTCGAAATCACCAGAATGCTGAAAGAAGTCGGGTTCAGCAAGACTGAGTTCTACGGTCAGAACAAGCTGCCTCGGATGCCGTATGCCTCGGAATCAGAGCGAATGGTAGTGGTAGCCACAAAGTAGAGGTCCCATGACGATAATCTTTTAAGATTCTATAAGCGTGGTCCGCCAAGCCACCGAGAAGGCCTTCGGTGACCCCAACCGAGTTCTTTCGGAACTTTGACTTAGGGAGTTGGGGTCAGACTATTTGAAATCAAGGTGAAAACCATTGGTCAAGATAAAGGACCCAGATGCGATAAAGAGGCTCATCATGTCAGATGATTATGAGCACAAGAGAATCATCTCTATTAGTGCTCACATCGACCATGGGAAGACCACAACAACAGACTATCTCATGCGTCGTGCCGGTCTGATGAGCGATGCCGCTGCAGGTCAGGCTCTGATGACAGACAGTGATGACGAGGAGCAGGAACGAGGAATCACAATCTTCACTTCAGTCGTGCTGCTGAACTTCGAGGTTGATGGAGAAGAATACTTGGTGCAGTTGTCTGACACTCCGGGACACCTTTCGTTCACTGGCGAGGTTTCCCGTGCCCTAAGGGCCAGCGATGGGGCAGTCATTCTTGTTGATGCCCTTGAAGGAGTAATGACTCAGACTGAAACCAACATACGTCTCGCAGTAGGTGGAGAAGCTTGCAAGCCGGTATTGTTCGTGAACAAGGTGGACCGGCTCATCAATGAGCTTAAGCTACCACCTGCGAAGGTCTACGAACGAATTGACATCATCATAGCCAAAGTAAACGAACTAATCAAGAAGGTAGCACCCAAAGAGTATGCAAAGGAGTGGCGAGTCAGCTTCCAGGAAGGTTCCGTAGCAATTGGAAGTGCTAAGACGGGCTGGGCATTCACAATGAAGACCCTAGAGAAACAAGGAATCAAGCCCATCGTTGTATTCGAGAAATACAATGAGGGTGATGAGATGTGGCTCAGAGAAAACCTTCCTTTGGACGATGCTCTTCTTGAGATGATTGTTTATCACTTACCAAATCCCAAAGAAGCTCAGAAATACAAGATTCCTCGAATCTGGAAAGGTGATATGGAAACAACAGAAGGAAAGGCTCTCCTTGAGTGTGATCGTGACGGGCCACTTCTAGGAATGATTACCAAGATATTCGTAGATCCAAAGAGCAAGAGACCTACCCTAATCGGTCGTGTCTTCTCAGGAACGGTCAAATCCGGACAGCCAATCAGGCTTGTCGGTATGAAGCAGAACGTCACTGTGAAGAGATTGGGTGTCCAGGAGATTACCGATATTCTCCCGATGAACGAGGTTCCTGCAGGTAACCTGTTCTCCGTATTTGGGTTCATCTGTCCTTCAGGCGAGTCTTTCGTTGAGGTTGATTCAGAAATGCCCGCCTTCGAGGCCATCGAGTACGTAAGTGAGCCTGTCGTCAGCAGAAGCATCAAGCCAGTTGATCCCCAGGAAATCGCCAAACTGGGAGAAGTGGTTTCCAAATGGATTATGGCCGATCCTACTGCTCGATTCATCCACGACAAGGAGTCTGGTGAGTATCGTCTCGATGGCATAGACCCGCTTCAGATTGAGATTCTGACAAAGAGAATCAATGAACAGGTCAAGATAACCATATCAGAACCCATTATTGTGTACCGCGAGAAGATTACTGGCCGCGGTGATGAGTTCCACACCAAGTCCCCAAACGGACACAATCGACTGCGTCTTTATGTTGAGCCATTGGACGAGAAGACTGTAAACTTGATCCGGAGGAAGAAGATCACCGCTGATCAGAACGCTCGTGAGCGTGCTCAGATTCTTCGAGATGAAGCCGGGTGGGATGCCAAGGAGGCGAGGAAGATACTCGACATCTACGAGTCCTCAATGCTAGTTGATGCTATGAGCGGCGTTCAGAGATTCGACAGAATATACTCCTACCTCGACACCACATTTCGAGAGTTCATTGATCAGGGGCCTTTGGCTCGAGAACCCGTTATGGGTGTCAAGGTTGTAATTACTGACGCAACGGTCCACACGGACCCTGCTCACACAGGCTACAACGAAGTCGCGACAATGACCAGTTCCGGCCTGAACATGAGCTTCCTGACAGCCAAAGCTGGTCTCTATGAGCCAATCTTGAACACCGACATCAAGACACCCGTTGACACTCAGGGCGGTGTGATTAGAGTCCTTACTGGCCATAGAGGTCAGGTTGTCACTATCGAAGCTGAGGAAGACACGGTAACGGTCAAGGGCACCCTGCCAACCGCTGAAACCATTGGTATCGCGGACGAGTTTCGCAGTGCTACAGCCGGTCGCAGCTTCTTTGGATACGAGTTCAGAGGGTTTGAGCCAGTTCCAACAAGCATGCAAGAGGAGAAGATACTGGAGATTCGCAAACGGAAGGGTATGCCAGAACAGATGCCTACTCTCAGTTCGTGGAGTCGCTGGGTCTACAAGCGAACGTGAGCACATTTGCAATAGCCAGAGTGATGTCCAGTTGGTCGTCGCTCTGCATCCTTTGTCTTCGGGAGTCTTTCTTTGCCCACTGAACTCTTTCGATGCATATTTGACCGGCTTTGTGCCCACCAAGACCCACAATGACTCTCAGCGCCTTGGATGAACTCAGTAGGCTAGTTGCCTTTGACACAGTAAATGATCCAAGAAGAGAGGAGTCGTCTCCGGAATGTGCTCAATACATAAACGAGAAACTTGAGCAGTTCGGTTTTCTGACTGAAACAATCGAGTCAGAGGGGCATTTCTCTGCTTTCGGTCGTCGTGGACAGGGGCCTTTCAAGATTCTCTTCCTTTCTCATCTCGACACAGTTCCCGTTGGAGCTGGTTGGGACTCGGATCCCTTTAGGCTTCGAGCGGAAGGTGACAAAGCCTATGGACGTGGCGCTTGCGATGACAAAGGCAACGTTGTTTCTCTGCTTCTGTTGGCTGAAAAACTGAACGAGAGTGACCCTCCCTGCTCTGTGATGATTGCAGCCACTGGAGATGAAGAGGCCGGTGGAAGGCATGGGGCGGCTGTACTGAAGGACTACTTGGTCAAGAGTGGGCTGTTTCCCGACTATGTCGTAGTAGCTGACGGCATCGACCAACAGATAATCTACAGGAGGCGTAACATACTACCCGCCACCATCAAGGTGAAGGCATCACCGAAACGGTTGAGAGGATTCCCAGAAACGGTACGTTTTGAAACAGAAACCTTCGGTTCTCAAACACGTCATTCGGCCTATATGAGGCCGGGCGTAGATCGACATGCGATGCTGGCCGCGTCCAAGTTTCTAGACCTGAACCCGTATGTGAGAGTCCAAGCTCTTCGCGGCGGATTCTTGGCCGCGCGCAATGTGGTTCCCGACTGGGTAGAAATGGACATCCTTCGGCCTGATGAGTCGGCCGCTGAGATTGAGTATGATCAATCACTGACGGACACAATGAGAGTGCTGCTACCACTTTCTCAAGCAGCCTTTCCCACTAGGCACTCCGACAAGGGGAAGACGATCTCACCCAACTCTCTGTCTCTAGAGGGTGATTTGTGGACCCTCTACTGCGACATTCGAGCCATGACAAATGATGGTGAATCTGTCAAGAAGGCAATTCAGCAGTCTCTGGGCGGAAAGTTGGATGTCTTCTCGCTCAAGGTTCTCTCTGGTGCCGGCTACGTTGAAACAGACCCTGATTCCCTTCTGATTCGCTCTGCAAAATGGGCTTTGGAGAAGGAAGGCATTCCAACACGTCTGATTGAAGGCTTTGGTGCATCTGATTCACGATTCTTCGCTGGAGAGGGCTGTGAATTGTTTGATTTCGGCCCTCGTGGTGGTAACACCCATGGTCCAAATGAGTGGGTATCCCTTTCATCTATCGAGGAGAACGCCGGCTTCTTCTGCAGTCTAATAGACGTGCTAGTTCGCAAGCCGAACTCGCTCTGATTCAGTTGAGCGATTTCATTCCCGAGAGAGGTTCTACCCTTTTTGACGGGTTATCGCTACCACAAGCTTCTCCTCGCCGAATGCGTATTCTTCTTGGAAGTCTCCTGCGGGCTTCTTCACCTGTTTCATACTCGTGGCCAGAGTTTCTTCTGCTATGTACGCTCTGTGGAAGTCAACTGCTTCAGCCAACCGCTTGCTCGATGAATACTGAACCTCTATTCTCTCTGTGACGTCCAAATCAGCCGACTTTCGTAGGTTCTGAACTCGTCGAACGACTTCACGAGCCAACCCTTCCAATTCTAGTTCCTTTGTCAGTTCTGTGGTCAACGCTGCCAAGTACGATCCTTCTGAGGCTGTAGAGAATCCTTCTTTCGCTTCTACTAT
>JBHLOD010000121.1:0-5367 GCA_048940825.1 Promethearchaeota archaeon
CGGTAGAGGCCGTGATTGCCTTCGAGTATCAGTACTGGAATGCCCGTCTTCTCAATGAATTCCTTGAGAACCCTTATCGCGGTCTCTTGGGCAACAACGGGTGGCTGTGCCGGGTTGTTCTCCCAAGGAGAGTCGTAAAGGTCTCCAGAGTGAACAACCAAATCGGCGGGGGGGTTCAATTCAGCGATTCTTTCGAACAGTTCGGCAAAGCGTTCGTAGAAGTCATTCTCCAAGAGCCTGGTCCGCATTTCCACGCCCCAGACATTGTGCTTGACCCCCCTACTAGGTCGAGCACCCAAATGCGTATCTGAGATGTGCGCAATCCGGACTGTCAAGTTTCATCCCTCAAAGAACATGCTTCTCGCTTCCCCTAGACGCCTTCCCTTTGTACCTGCTTTTGTCATGCTCAAACACCGTATCAAACAATGGTATTCGCACTGGTAGTGGCATCTCCCGATATGATGCAGTAAGGAGTGCTTCGCCTCTTGACATGACTCTGAACTCATTCTCGAATCCGGAGATGTTGACACTGGCATTCTCTATGCAAGCACGAATCTCCCGCTCATTTCCTAGCCGCAAATTGACCTCTGTGTTCATCTGACTCAGAATGACGTTGTCAAGAACGCTGACTTGCTGACTCACTACCAAGAGACCCATGTTGAACTTACGTCCTTGGCGGGAAATATCCTTGAACACTGAACGACCTCGCATGAGCTCGGGATTCAGAATGGACGGAGCCTCTTCAACAGTCACCAGAATGACAGGTAGATCTCGTGGGTCTCTCACAGATGCACTATCTCCGGTGCCGCCCTTCCCATAGAAGGCTTTGGCCTTGGTCTTGATACTTGCGAAAAATGGAGCCGGAAGTCGCATCTGCCCTTGGCTCTCGAAGTCTGCAAGATTCCCACTGCTCTTAAGTGCACGACGCAAATCTGAGAGTGTCCGGGTAACGACTGTTGTGAGAAGGAACTGTTCCGTATCGCGCATGAGGCTGGTATTCACTACTAGTATGTGGCCAGTTTCCATGGCTGTGAAGATGTCACTGAGGATAGAAGAACCGCTCTCTATGAAGATAGGTGAACGTTCGAGGAATCTTAGTCGACGCTGAACTGCATGCAGCGTTCCCTTCGGAGTACCGTCAGGATCTTCGCTCAAGGCAAGGATTGCCGATATCCAATTCTCCCTGTGGATGTTGAACTGGGCATCTATGAACGAGGCCATCTGAGGAGTGAATTCGAAGATGGAGTAGATATCACGAGGGCGTATCTCGTCCCATCTTACGCGGATTTCTTTTGCATACCGTCTGACTTCTCTTGGAGTCGCCTTCTTGTGTGTCGCAAGGTAGTAGAAGTCGCCAATCATGTCGGTTCTCGTCTTCTCATCCATCGCCTCGATGATACTCTGAATTCCATACTTGTCAACACCGTTGGCGAATTCATCATGTGGATCAATACAGAATGCAGAAATCGGTTGTTCATCCTTTTGCCCACGAAGGACGTCCAGATTAGAGTCTATGATCGACTTGATGAGAACCATCATGAGATTGCTCTTCCCCGCTCCCGTCGAACCAAAGATGCCAACGTGCATCGGTAGGAACTTGGACGGAATCATCACCGGAACATCCAATGTTGCCTCTCCAACCTGAAGGTCCCCCACATAGACCTCTCCATCCGTCTGAGAGCAAAGCATCTCTCTCACTGGGCCGTCTGATGTTCCCGGAATCGGGCGATAGACGTCAGCTAGATGATCGGGCAGGCGCCGGGGTGACATGAATTCCCATCCTCCTCTCTTCTCCTCAGCGTAGCCCAGCATTCTACCGTCAACCGAGAGTAGCATATTGCGTTCGATACCTGAAAGGTACGAATCCCCTTCCACCATCAGCGTTCCTGCCACCCTGCTGAGATCATCGACTTGGCGCAGGTAGTTTTCCAGACCGAGGACTCTGAAGAAGAAGACCCTCTCATGGCCGTCACGTTGAGAGTATATCATGAATATCTCACCGACACTTATGTCGCGATTATTCCCCATGATTCCTAGCATGGTCTGATTGCCCACGCCAACCTTTCCGTAGAGCTCTCCGAGCTTGTCCTTGTCAAGCATCATTCATCACATCTTTCTCTCATAGGTTATAATCTGCTCTCGGCGGGTCTGTCTTCCGCCGTTCTAGGCCCATCTCAATCCGTACATCTCGACATATCTCACGTGCAAGCCTAAGATCCTCATAGCTCAGCTTGCATGACTCATGTGCCATTGCCAGCGGCACGGGATAGCCGTACCATCTTGCATCTCGTGACATAAATTCAATATCGCGGAATAGAGCCCGCTCATTCTCTCTTGTGGCAATTGGATCATTTGGAACAAACACGTTCTCTAGCCACCAGATTCTGTCGAAGTCAATACGTGAGGGTCTGTTATCACGTGAGAAGCTGAAGAGATATGGAACAGCAAGTACCGGTGGGATGTATGTCCTGTCTTCAGTGATGTGGAGTCCACCGCCGGGATCTTCGCTTGATGGCAGCAGACAGAACCATTTCGCACCGTCTCCAAATGCGTCTTGAGCCATCTTTGCGATACGATGAGCGAAAGGAATTGTATGGTTCTTACTGACTCCACAAATGACCACGCCCTCCTTGCGTGCCAAAGTGCATAGCTCTCGAAGCATGAATCCACTGGGCATAGAAGGATACTTGCGTCTGAAATGCATAAAGACTGCCAGTCCACCATCGAGAAGTAGATATCGTGGATTCAGGTCGCTTGTCAACACATTCCGGAGAGCCGCATATTCTGAAACCTTGCGCAGCTCCTCATGAACAACAGTATTCGTCAGAATCTGTGCCCTAGATATGAGGGCCTCCATCTCTCTCAGCTCTGGAAGATACTTCTCGTACTCTGTGTCAGTGAAATCGGAGATTGAGGTCATTTGGTTTCTTGAGAAGTCACGAAAGAATGGCAGAATGAGGTCCACAATGTCCTTCAGAGGATAGATATTCTCGAGGGTTTCGGACATCTTCTTCTGCGCGTCATTTCGGACACCTGAATGCCAATGAACGTCAAGATGGGGTTGACTTCCAAGTCTGGCTTCCAACGTCTCTCTGGCAATTGGAGTGAAGAGGTTCTCAGCACGCGTGTTGGTGTCGAGTACGACCGTGGCGGTGCTGAGAAGATGAACTCTAATGTCATCAAGCAACATAAGGCCATCAGTGCCGGACCCATCAACTGCAGCGACCAAGAAGTCCTCATCGAGCACCGAATCAGCTGGATACGGCTCAACCGTATCGAGGAGCTTCTCTTTGATTCTTGGTTCGTCCTTTGAGAACTCTTCCTCATCTCGTCTGTCCTGTTGATTGCCTATGTCTGCAAAGACAAGTTTCAGAATCTCTCTGAATTTGTCCGTAAGAATCTTCTCCAGCATGGAAGCCCTCTCTCAAGTAGTAGCATCTGGACTTCAGTCGACGTCACAATCCACTCTATGTAGAGGGATAAAAACCTAGCACTCGGCTGGGTCGAGTATTTGACTGACTGAAGGTAGGAACGCAATGCCAGCCGTTGAGCGAAGTCGGGCCATATGATCCCTGAAGATTCTATTGGACTCTTGAATAGATCCTAGTACCTTGGTACATCAGAACAACGCCAAGAACTACTCCAATTGCTATTATGGTCAGCTCGACAATTCCGAGTACCAGAGCAGCTGTCAGGACCCAGTACCCGTACCAAGAAATTGGAGTCACAAGGATCATGATACCAATGACAATGGTTCCCAGGCCCATCAGGCGATTTCGTCTTGGGCGGTCCTCGTCTTCTCGGTAGCCTAGCACGAGCAGCACGATTCCAATCAAGAAACCAACTACAAGTACGAACGGCATGAACACAGCAAACATCGGCTCTTGCATTTCTCAATCGTCCCCTTGAACAACGCTATTGCTCGAGTCGAAGCAGAACTTGCACGTAGATAAGGATTTCCGCCGTTCCTCTGAGATTTTCTTAAAAGGAACGACAGTATCGATTTCTTTGACCGCAAGGATTCTGGCAAGCTGGCGACCAAGCTGATTGACGGGAAGTGGTTCATTGCTTAGAATAACATACTTTGGGAAGACCTCATTCGCGCTTGAGTCAAAAGAGACCACAGTACTTCTCAATCCAGGTGAATGGGGCGGTGAACCCGTTGTACCTGAAGACTTCGACTGTAGAGTCATTATTGTCACCAATCACGAAGACGATGCCATTGGTAACGCCGCCAAGATTGCCGTCAACTCAAAGGCATGGGTACTCGGCAACGAACCCACAATCGAAAGGGCACGAGAACAAGGAGCCAAGGCCTGGCTTCTGCATGTTCTTCAGAATGAGGTGCCTTACGAGATTCCTGGTCTGAGAGTCGTACCTTTTGCACTACAGAAGGGTAGCACTCAGACGGGAGAAACCATTGAGAATCTTGGACTGCAAATCGACATTGGAACTATGAAAGTTTCATACCTTGGTGACACACAAGTCCGGGGACCCTTCGGCGATCTTGAAGTGAATGTCATGATTGTGCCAGTCAGTGGCGAAGGCGTTTTCCAGGTGAAGGATGCTGTAAGTCTGTGTATCGACGCACAACCACAGATCGGCATTCCAGCAAGATGGATCTCCGAAGAACAGCCACAGAAGTTCGTCAGGTATATCGAGCAGTTCGGCATGGGAACAATTCCGTTCAAGATGGAGCCAGGGCAGACACTTGATGTCCAATGGGCTGCAGGTCACGAGTTTCAACACAAAATCGTGGATACTGCAGAGCCAGAACCAGAATAGCCGCGCGGGAGGGTGAACAATCGAATAAGTGGGTGAATCATAATTGGCTGAGAATAGTGAACAAAAAACGGTCATTATAGACTTAGAGGAAACCGAGAAGGCATTTGTAGGCGGGCTCAGTAGGCTTGAGAGCGCCAAGGCCAGCGGCGTCCTGACCGTCAACAATGTTTCAGAAAGATCCCGCATCTGGAACGTTCGAGTGCTCCTACCCAAAGGAACCAAAGGTACTAGTATAGACGAGGACTCAATCTCTGCAGGGGAAATTGACGCGGGCGCCATATGGCAAACTGAGTATGATATTGAAGTGAAGAAACCGATTGTGACTCTCACTGAAACCTACAACACATGTGGAACTGTTGATAGTGAAGAGCCACACTGGGCATACGTCTATGGCAGAGAGAATCCAGTGAGAATCGCAATCAGTCTCAAGAACGAAACAGATGGCGAGATTGACAACATCGTTCTGAACAAGACGATCCCTCCGGAGCTCGAGATGCTGAACATCGAGCGTACGAGTTCAGGCAGCGCTGAGATTGACGAGGGTACAAAGACAGTCATCTGGAGAGACTTTGTGATCTTCCC
>JBHLOD010000122.1:0-5320 GCA_048940825.1 Promethearchaeota archaeon
CCTAAGACCTGGTAGGCCATACGCTTTGGAGAGACTGTTCGTCACTAGGACTTTGTCATAATAATCAAACATTGTCGGAGTCCTTGGTCCCTCAAGCTCCGCGCCTTGGTATATCTCATCAGACAGAATCCAAACACCTGCATCCTCCGCGATTTCTGCAATCGCTCGGAGGCAATCCGCTCCCATGGCAGCCCCCGTGGGGTTATTTGGGTTGCACAAGGTTATGGCTGCGGTCTTCTTCGAAATCGCTGCCTTGAGTCCCTCCAAATCCGGAGTCCACTCTCCTCCCCTCATCCTCAAATAGTAGGGCGAAACAGAGCCTCCCAGACCTCTCGTGACTCCGTAGATCTGCATGTAGTTAGGGAGCATCATAACAATTTCGTTTCTGTCTGGGTCCTCGTGCAGAAGATTCCAGATTGTGATGAAATTTGCTTCTGCTCCTCCGTTTGTGACGAGTACATTGTCGGCATCAGCATCTCCATACATGGCCGCGATCGCTTCTCTTAGAGGAATCGTACCGTTCGTTTGAGAGTAGCCGAGTTTTGTTTCCAAGACTTTCATTCTTTCTCTCTTATCGGGAATCAAATCAGCAATGGTGAGCGGCTCGACACCACTCTCTGTGAGATTGATATCAACGATGTGTTCCCATTCAGACTGAATTCTCTCTAGCTTGAACTGCTCCAGCTTCATTGCTCGACACACAGCTTCCTGTTGAAGGCATGGCCTCACTTATCTGACTTCCTGAAAACCTAGTTCCGAAGAAACTGCTCCATCCCGTCGATACATGAACGGCAAGGAATGCCTGTGTCACCAGACTAGGGCCCAAATGTGTTGGCCTCAGGCATGCTCATTGACGCAAACTTATTTGTAGCGCGGAACTCCATAATGGAGAGAATCAAAACTGATTCGAAAAGGAGGCGTGAAGGTATTGAGCCAGAGGAACACAACCGCACTCGTTCTCCTCGTTATTGGGCTACTCGTCGGATTGGGGATTGGAATCATAATTCCTACTGGGGGAGCTCCCCCAGACACTTCCCTCCAAGACATCCTAAACAGAGGCACCCTTATCGTAGGAACGAGCGCTGACTATCCGCCGTTCGAATCCCTCAACGCGACAAATGATGTTGTTGGATTTGACGCAGATTTGATGGAGTACATCGCAGACTACATGGGTGTTACCCTAGTATGGCAGAACATGGAGTTCGACTCTCTTGTTGGAGCTTGTACGGCAGGCACTATTGACGTGATTGCTGCAGCCATGTTCATAACGGAAGATAGAGCTGCGGTTCTTTCGCACAGCATCCCATATCTTCAGACTCAGATGTCGATTGTTGTGATGAACGACTCAGCTTTAGCCATCACAAACTTGGAGGATCTTGATGGCTACACTGTTGGAGTCCAAACTGGGTCTGTTGAAGACGATGCCATCTCGGCCATTAGTGGCGTTACAGTATCTCGTTTTGCAACTGCAGATCTCATGTTTGTAGCGTTGGATGCAGGGACTGTTGATGCAATATTCATCGACACTCCCGTTGTAAGCAATTTCGCAGGGACCTACGATATTAAGACCATACTTCAGCTGGCCGCTGAACTTACGGTCCTATACGTTGGCTTGAATGCCAATAGCTTGCTGATAAAAATCAACGCGGGTATCTCGGCAGCTCTGCAAGATGGAACCATTGATGCGCTCATTCAAGAATGGCTTTGAGGTAACACACAATGCAAGAGTCGGCAGACCTATGGACAATAATAAACAGCGTTGTCACCTATGGCCTGCCGGCCACTCTTTTCTTAACTGCAATTGGGCTAGTTCTTGGCTTCGGTCTTGGCCTCATGCTCGCTCTTATGCGAGTATATGGAACGGTAGAAATGAAATGGATTGCTGAGGGCTACGAGAAGATCCTCAGAGGAATTCCCATTCTCGTGTTGATGTTCATTTTTGGATGGGGATTGCCCAACCTATTCTGGTTTCTGCCTGCGGAGACCCGAACTCTTGCGGGTGTCATACTATCTCTTGCTCTTAGGAGCGGCGCGTATCAGTCGCAGCTGTACCGTGGGGCAATACTGTCAGTGAGTGAAGGGCAGATGCTGGCTGCTCAAGCGCTTGGAATGTCTCAGCTTCAGGCGTCAAGACACGTCATCCTTCCTCAAGCACTGCGAATTTCTGTACCGGGGTTCTCAAACGAATATGCAGTAGTTATCAAAGACTCTGCATTTGCCTCTGCAGTTGGCATACCGGAGTTGTTCAAGGTAGCCCAGGCCAACGTTCAGGTCTATCCGATGCTCTGGATTCCAGTAATGGGTGTAGTTGCCCTAATCTATCTGATTTTGACGATACCTTTCACGAAATATCTGGGTGAGCGAATGACGCAGAAGCTCAGAGAGCTCGGTCTCGGAGGTGGCTAATGTGGGAACTGTGCTAGAAGTAAAGGATATCTGGAAATCCTACGGGGACCTGCAAGTTCTCAAAGGGATTTCGTTTGACGTGAAGGAGAAAGAGGTAAAGGTCGTCTTTGGTCCTAGTGGCTCTGGGAAGAGCACTCTACTTCGATGTATCAATCGGTTAGAAACACTCGACAAGGGAGATGTTCTTCTTCGCGGCGTGAGTCTTAGTGATGAGAACGTGGACATTGATGCATTGAGAGCGAGAATTGGATTCGTGTTTCAACATTTCAACCTCTTTGCTCACATGAAAGCCATTCGCAATGTTACAATAGGTCTGGAGAAAGTTCTTCGGATTCCAAAAGAAGAGGCGATGGAAAGAGGGTATCGTGCTCTTGACCAGGTGAAAATGTCTGAATGGGCGGAGCACTATCCGGCCCAGCTATCGGGAGGTCAACAGCAGCGAGTCGGCATTGCTAGAGCTCTTGCTATGGAGCCCGACGTGGTTTTGTTCGACGAGCCGACAAGCGCATTGGATCCTGAGTTGATCGGAGAGGTACTCCAAGTAATGCTTGACATTGCTCAAGCCGGAACCACAATGGTCGTCGTGACTCATGAGATGGGCTTTGCCCGTGCGGTTTCTCAGGAGATGATATTCATGGATGAGGGCGTTATTGTGGAAACAGGAACACCCCAACACTTCTTCAAATCACCCAAATCTGAGCGAGCCAAGCAATTCCTGAAGCGGCTTGAGGTCCTATATGGAGAGAGTCAAGAATAGCGGTTGTGAGAAATGATGATGATTGCGGGATCTCCACTTTCTCAATTCCTTCCACTTCAGACATGGAGTTTCTCGTGGATCCCAGAGTATGGAGATCACATCATCGCTGGCTTTGGGATGACGATGTATCTCTATCTCACGGCACTTGCAATTGGGTTCTTCCTGGGACTCCTATTGGCTTTGGCTCGTCAGTATGGAGGACCTATCATATCACGACTAGCTACTGGATATATTGAGCTTATGCGTGCGACACCTCTTTTGGTTCAGCTGTTTCTATTGTTTGTGCTACCATTCGCTATTAGTCGGTACTTCGAATCTCTTGGATTTGCACCGATTTACTCAGACTGGACCGTCAGAATTGGAGAAGTCATTATACTCAATCATACCATCTTCTTTACTATACTAGCTCTAGGGCTCAACAGTGCTGCCTATCAGGCGGAGTATATCAGGGGAGCAATTGGTTCGATTGGATCTGGTCAAATAATGGCAGCTCGGGCCATAGGCATGAATCAAAGAGAAGGAATCAGATATGTCATTGTCCCGCAGTCTTTGAGGCGCGTGATACCCGCCTGGTCCAACGAAGCAGCCTATCTGCCGAAATACACTGTCGTTGGATACTATCTTGGAGTCGAAGAGCTCTTCGCCAAAGCACACCTTATCGTGACGAGGACGTTTCAAGCCCTGCCGGCCTACCTATTCATTGCGCTTATCTTCCTCATCATTATCACTGTCTTTTCGAAGGGATTAGACTATGTTCACGAACGGACGAGAATACCTGGAATATGACCTCATTGTATCCTTTCAGTCACAGAATCCTGCATTGAGGAGTCTGAGGGCGGTATTAGTGGTTTCTTATGGGTTCCATTCCGCCTGGAAGTACTCTTCGTGAAGGTCACAGGCAGGGATTCTTCCTCCATCTTGCCTGAAGAACTAGAAACCATACCAATCGCTCTTTGAGGATTATGCCCTAGTCGTCGGCCGGCTCTGGACAAAGTCGCTTATTCAGTCTGTCTTGAAAGTACTCGGTGGAATATAATCACCGTGCATGTTGCGAGCTTCAACAAGACGATCCTTTTGCTCCTTTAGCAGAGCGTAGAATAGCTGCGGTGCATCGTCCACGTGTTGGCGGTATTCGTTCTCAATACGTTCCAGCTTGGCTAGGAGCTCTGGAACTCTAGCCATGAATTGCTGTTCGTACTGGTTCCGAGTGTATTCCTTGTTAAGATTATCACGGAACAATCGGGCAAGGTCCTCATAAAGTGGAATCAACCCAGTGGGGGTCTTCAATGCCTGGACCTCATTATGGACTCTCAGATCAATCCACTGCAGCCACACGCGCTTGTCTTCTTTTCCATTCAGATAATTCCCTTCGGCATCTCTAAGGAAGTAGTTCACACCATAGATTCGGGGCCTACCTTCAAGCGACTCTCCGAAATCCAGATGATTCTGGATATATCGTCCGAGAGGGATCGAGATGAAGTCCATGTTGGAAAATGGCTGGAACTTGCGAATCCCACTAGGGCCGAGAGTAGCGGCCGTTGACTCTGATTCAAGGCTTGCACCTATTGTGATAACTCCATGGACCCAATCAAACGACTCCTGAACAGGAACGCAAGTGTCCGGGTCTCTTCCACCATAGACCATTGCTGCGATTTCAACACCATCGGGATCCTCCAGAGTCTTGTCCACATTGGACAGTCCTTCAAGCCCTATTGTGTAGCGGGCATTCTTATGGGCAAGAGGTATGTCTTCGCCGTTGACGTCTTTCTTTCCCTCGAACCAGTCTCCTGAGTAATTGATTCCCCTGTTCGGGGCTGCTCTTCCATCATAGAGCCAGTATGGAATGCCCTCATAGCTAACAAGTACATTTGAGAATATTGCGGGTTCGTGCGAATTGAGGACCTCCCAAATGACAGGGTCGTCCTTGGCACTGACAGACCTTATGATTCCGAATATACCACGTTCAACGTTGACGGCCTTGGCGACTCCAGCGATGTTTCGAATGTAGGCCAAATCGTCCCCGACAATGCTTCCACCCGGGATCATGGAAGTGCTTGTCTTCCCAGAGCCACTGGGAAAGGCACCAGTGATGTACGTCTTCCTCCCTTCTGGACCATGAACAGCCATTACGAACATGTGCTCAGCCAGCCACCCCTC
>JBHLOD010000123.1:0-5303 GCA_048940825.1 Promethearchaeota archaeon
ATGGGAGCCTTCATTGGACAGGATCCATCTCTCGTTGAGAGGGTGACTCGAGCGGCGAAGAAGGGCACTGACCTACCCATTCTTGTCAAACTGACACCTAATGTCACTGACATTGTACCTGTTGCCAAGGCGGCTGTGAAGGGGGGTGCTGACGGACTATCAGCAATCAATACTGTTGAGTCACTGATTGGCATCGATATCGAAACTGCGACTCCTCTTCCAGTTGCCTACGGAATGGACGAAGCTGAGCAATTGAGCACCTACGGTGGCTTC
The DNA here is from genome assembly GCA_048940825.1 of Promethearchaeota archaeon. Classification (GTDB taxonomy): domain Archaea; phylum Asgardarchaeota; class Thorarchaeia; order Thorarchaeales; family Thorarchaeaceae; genus SMTZ1-83. The sequence goes on from JBHLOD010000123.1 coordinate 274, forward strand.
TGCGGGCCGGCTGTTCGTCCAATTGGCCTTCGAGTGGTTTCGCAGATTGCAGGAGCACTTCCTGACATCCCGATATCCGGAATCGGTGGAATCGAAGACTGGAAGAGTTCCGTTGAATATCTCATGGTAGGGGCCAGAACTCTTCAAGTCTGCACGGCGGTCATGTGGCGCGGTTTCTCTATCATCAAAACATTCACTGAGGGAATTGTCAAGTTCATGGAACGCAAGGACTACAATACACTTGATGAGATGATAGGCAAAGCACTGCCGAAAATCACCACTTGGGAAGCCCTCACCAAGCTTCCTCCTGTTGTTGCAGGGGTGATTGAGGACAGATGCACAGGATGCAAAGAGTGCGTGGTAGCCTGTGCTGACGGTGGCTACGTTGCGATTCAGATGAGAGATGGAGTTGCAGTCGTCAACCCCGAAAAGTGTGACGGATGTGGCCTGTGTGCAGTCGTGTGTGAAGATGATGCTGTCGAGTTTGTTCACACGAGCTAACTCATCAAGTATGGTCAAAAGGAAGTTGCAGTTGTTTCATGCTTGGGCTATGATTCTCGCATCTGCTTGAGCATCTCAGTGAGCCTATGATTTCTAGGTCCAGGAAACACCCTTGTGGGCTTGTTGACAAAAGTAACAACGGACTTGACAAATTCACCTCCTCGGACTTCTCTCGTTAGTAATTCTAGGTGCGTCTGGTCTTGGGCCACGAAATATGCAAAGATTGTTGGTTCGGAGGAAGACATCATTACCTCCCAGAGAGGGATAGGAAATCTCTCTCGAAGCCACTTCCCACAATCAACCAGTTCAGTCTTTGATTCGTCGAACTCAATACGGACGATGAAGGGTATGCCCTTTGACGCTTCAGGGTTCCATTTCAATGTGAACTGGACGCCGTTGCTGTCAAGGAGTTCCTGCACTGTCCTTCGAACTCTTCTTGTCGTCAATCCAGTCTTCCTAGCAATGCTAACCAATGGCATCCTAGCATCTTCCATCAGGGCGGCTAGTACACGCAGCTGCAGTGCTGTGAATTCATCCTTCCTCTGATCCTGAGAGCGCAACAAAGTATGTAGCTCCACACTCAAGACGCCCTTCATTCCTCTCAGGAATCTGCCCAGCTCTGACATCTCTGCAGGGGAAGTATAGTCAGCAAAGACAAGATAGATTGCACCAGTAAGAGGATCAACATCAAAGACTAGTGGACTACTACCAATCTGGTTCGCGAACTCCTCCTCATTCTGCGTACCGTCAGTTGAAACCACAGCAAGTAGGGTCTCTGCATCAATCATTGTGGGTGTCAGCTCCACGACATACTGAACTATTACACCCATTTCCTCCAGCTTTGACACTCTCTTCTTGACTGCATTTGCCGACATTTGATGCCTATTGGCCAAGGCCTGGTAGGACATTCTACAGTTTGCACTCAAATCATAGAGAATGAGTTTGTCAATCAGGTCCAATCAAAGCACCGTTGCTTGAGGTTATGTAGACTAGGCAATAAGGATAGCCATAGTCTGGCTATTCTGATTCAACAGACGCCTAATCAGAGCCTTTTTCGAGGAGTTTCTGTAGTCTATACTTGACCAGACTAATCTGAGACCTATGACATGATTCGCAAGACTCTGCTCTTCAGAAACCTAGTTGACAATGTGGCCAAGAACCTCGGCCTCTACTCTGTGGGAGTGTTGCTACTGATTCTCCAAAGGGTTACCTTTGAAGTGGCACTCATAGTGCTGGGCATGGTTGCCTTCATCATCGTTTACTCTTCAGTGTATATACTCAACGACTTCTTCGATGCTGAGGAAGATGCAACTGATAGAGAGAAGACTAAGAGAAAACCACTGGCCCGGGGGTCAGTTGGAAAAACAGAGGCAATGGGCATCTATCTTGCGTTCTTAATCTTGGGTCTTTTGCTCTCTGCTTGTCTTGGTACACTGTTTCTAGTGGTCGTTGCTTCTCTACTTCTGGTCAATCTCATCTACTCGGCACCCCTGTTTGCCAGTGAGAGAACGGGGCCCATTAGACAGAAACAGACCTTGATGGCTTGGCCACTTATTCTCACAATGCAATTCCTGAAGATGGTTCTTCCTTGGACGACCACTGCCCAACTGGTCCGCTTTCCATTTCTCTTTGCATTTGGATTCTCACTTCTGTACGTCATTCTCTTCAAAGGCTACAAGGAGAACCAGACTGTAGGGGAAAGTATCACGAATAAGCCCCTCCATGCTATGGTCGTAGTCGCCATATTCTTGTCATCCTTGCTGCTACATCCAGAACCGTTTCTGCAGATGTTGATTCTGTTGTATCTATTGGTCGGAATCGCAATCTTCCGGAGTTCCAGTATCATTTCCAAGAGAGTTCTCAGATTAGCACCTTTCTACATAATCTTCGGTGTCGCCATTCTGTTGATTGCAATGACATACATATAGGACGGGAATGAGTTCAGGCAGGTGTCCTATTCCCAGACTCTTGGATTGAGGTGGTGGTCTTTGTCGTCTGTAGACGAGAAACATATACTCCACGTGATTCACGCTGCAGGCTACCAAGTATGTAGGATTCGTCTTGGGATCAAACCACAAATTGATGAAGCGCCTTTTGTAGTGTTGAGCCATGAAGTATACCCCGGGGTTGAGGCTCACCTGTTCACGATTGCTGATGTGGCTCTATGGCTACCCGCTTTCGATGAGGAGGGAAATGTAGTACTCTGCAGACCCGGAAACTTGGCTGAAGATAGGCCTTTCAATCTTGGGAGCACCAGATTTGATTCTTGGCATAGGCTACTCGCTGCATTAGAACGTGTAACAGAGCTCCTGATGCCATACAGACAGTCTGTAGCAGATGGTCTAATCCCCGAATCGATATGGTCTCACTACCAGGGACAGTGGCACTTCGGACTCCGTGACGCACCTGACCATGACGCACCACCTGTTGATATGTTCATTGAGTACGTTGATCCCTCGATAAGACCAGTTATTCAGGAGCTAAACGAGCTTGGTTTTGCAACAAAGGAGAGCTGCTCAGGGCTGCCAGATGAGCATCCCGACAGAGATCCCTACAGGCCCTACGTAATGTTTGATGAAAGATCCTATTTAGATATGAGTGCACACCTATTCACCTTGGCTGACATCACACAATGGATTCCAGGCCCGGGACCTCACGGGTTTGATGTTCGGCTTCAACAAGCTGTTAGTGAAGACATACCGACCGCGTGGAGCCGTCTTCTAGAGGGAGCAAGAGCACTGGCACCACTACTCCATGACTATAGGAATCTAGCAAGCCAGAAGGATGGCTTGTATAGGAAATTGAGAGAAAGAAGGGATTCTACTGAACACATCAAATGAGCGAGTGGCCCTAGTCCTCCCCGAAGTGTTTGCTTAGCTCCCAGAATGGCGGTACTAGCTTCAAATCCATGAGAATCTCATAGAAACAGAATGCTCCCCATCGATCAATGACCTTACCTTCACTGCTAATGTACAGAATCGTTGCTCCTTCGAACTCGACCTTCTTCTGCGTGGGCTGGAAGCCCCATGCGTTTCCCTTATGTGTTCCAGTTGCCTTGTATCGGACCCACGCTTTGTTCTCTTCGCCAACAATCTCGATGACCTCGTATTTCAAGTCGGGAAAGATTGACCTGAAGTACTTGATTTCGTGTTTCACCTGAGCGGGTCCAACAGCATCGATATGCACCCAGTCAGGATTGTAGTTCTTGTCCACAATCTCATCTGCTACTTCTGGGTCGGGCCTACTCCACATTACCTCAAACCAGCGTCGTCCTATGCTTTCATTCCTCTTTTTCAATATAATCAGCTCTCCTCAAATCTTGCTTGGACACGATGTTATTAATGCGACACGTCGCGAATCTCCACCCAAAACAGATTCCGTATGAACATTGGATCTCCTAGGAAAATCCAACCGGAGGGCTATGGGTCTATGGACACGCTCACTCAAAAACAGGGACTAGGAATCGGGATTATCATAATCGTTGTGACTGTCATGCTGGCATCGCCGTTTCTACTGATTCCCAATCCGACAGGGGTGGAAGGTGTTCAGGTAGCTCTTTATTTCGACAGAGGCTGCGATGCCACATGTAGAGATGCCCTCGAGAGTATGTTCAGGTGGATGGGTGCAGAGGTCACAATCGTGGGCGGATCTGAGATTGGTGAGGGCGTATTGACCGACTACGACATTCTTGCTCTCCCGTCGGGTTGTTGGTGTACGGAACGTTGCGAGATTCTGGGTGAGGAGATGGACTACATACGTCAATTTGTGGAAGATGGAGGGTCCTACTTCGGCATTGACAGGGGCGCATCATACGCCACGAACTTCAGACTTGGCATATTCAATGGTACTTATTTTCCCGACTTGCATGGTGCGGACACGTTTCTCATGGAGATGAATGTCAACAAGAGCTCGACTGGGCCTGACCTCTCAGATGGACCAGATTCGTATACCATTCTCTACGACGCTTCTGGCTATTTCATGGCAGATGATATGTCGGAGATGATTCCGCTTGTCACGTTTCCAGATTCAGGTCTGCCTTGCATGCTTGTATACAAATATGGAACCGGGAATGTATTCCTTTCCAGTGTACATCCTGAGTACGAGGAAGGCGATGGACGAGACGGAACCGACATCTATGACCTCCTAGATGACCCGGACTCTGAGTGGCCTCTAATGCTCAAGATCTGCAAGTGGCTCATCGAAGATTCCCAGACTTAGCCCCTGCAAGACAATTATGCTCGCGCAGATACATGTCAACTAGTGGACCATTCATCCTGGAGTCAACCTCAGGTATAATAGGTCGTTTCTCCTGTAGAGCAGAACTCGGTGAACGCAAAGGAGGCGTCTAAATGCGTGGCAGGTTCGAGTTCGGTGGTGACATTGTGTGGAGTCCGTCTCAAGACTACATTGAGAATGCCAACATTACGCATTTCATGCGCCAACACGGAATCAAGAGCTTAGATGAGTTGCACAAACGCGCCGAAACAGATGTTGCGTGGTTCACCCAGGCCGTCTTAGACTACTTAGAC
>JBHLOD010000124.1:0-5274 GCA_048940825.1 Promethearchaeota archaeon
GATGTTCTCCGCCAAGAGAACCCCATTTGTGCTTAGGCAGAGCTTTAGGTCGGGGCGCTCTGCTTTTATCATGGAAACAGTATGAAGAGTTTCTTCGTTTGCGAACGGCTCACCAGGCCCGGCTACTGCCACGATACGAAGATTGGGTCTCTGAGAGAGAAGCGTCATCGTTCTCTCGAACGCCTCTCGAGGCTTCATCAGACGGTTAGAGTATCCTGGACGTGATGCATGGCAACTTGAAGTAGCGATGTGGTCACAAAACGCGCATTTCACATTGCAACGGGGCGCTATTGGAAGATGGATTCTTTCCCAAGTCGCGAGCCTGTTGTCAGTCCAGCAAGGATGGTGATTGAACGGGTACGCCTCAACCATCGGGGGCTCACTCTTCATAGATCCTGAAGAACCCTAGCAGCATCTCTGGCCATGCGCTTTGAGTCATTATAGACCAATCCAAGTCTTGCGTTCTCAGGAGCTGTGACAGCGAGCAAGTAGCCACCGTGCATGGCGATTATCACGGTCATCCCCATCTCGCCTTCAACGATAATCGACTTGAGATCTCCTTGGCGAAGCTCCTTGACGGTTGCCTCGCCAGCAGAGTAGATTCCAGCCACCATTGCTGCAACCGCGACCTCCTCCGTACTTCCATGGAACCAACTGACCAACGGTAGACCTTCGATGGAGAAAATGGCTGCCCCGAGAATCGGAGAATTGCTTGAGAGCTTCCTCAGCATCTCCTTGAGCATGCCAGGGACATTTCCGGGGCTAGGTTGATCCAATTTCAATCCCTCTCAAAGGATGGTCCTTAGTGTCCTCTCCCAGGCGGACACGTAGGACTTGATGCCAGCGCCAAATAAAGGTTAGTACCCTGTCCTCTGTCGAGTGAGCGAGACTAGCCAATCAACCTCACTGAAGTAACCGTGTCACTATGAATTGAACGAGCAGGCGTCTTCATGACCCTCAGAACATTGTCGGCGAACTTTGGGAAACCCGCGTTATTCAGAAGCTCAACGAACTCAAGGCCTGTGGTTATGGCGACGCCTTTCAGTGGCTTGCCTGCACTGCAGGACTTCAACAAGTCTTCGACCGGAATCACTCTGCACCGCAACTTCAGATCCTTCTGCTTCTGTAGGTGTGCTATGCCCTTCCTAGCTATGCCTCTATTCTCCTTCTGCTCTTCCGTGAAGACACTCCTTCTCGCGATTCTACGAAGGCGCTCAACTCCCTTCTCAATCAGCTCGTCAGAAGACAAGGTCGAACCATAAACATACTGGGCACTCTTTGTGGTCGTTGTTACCAGCCAGGCTGTGCCGTACGCGTCCTGGTATCGCATCGCCTTCAGTATCTCAGACTCGCTAAGAAGCGTGATTGACCTGTAGCCCTTGTACTCAACAGAAATGGTCCAATCTGGTTTCGTGTGAGTCACCATCAGATCTGGTGTAAGACCCGCCCCGGTCGATGGAACGCTTGTTTCAACGTCAGGGAAGTAGTGTAGGATGAGCGCCAAGAACGCTTCATGGAAGATGTTGTGCCTTAGGTTGCGCGCCTCTTGAGGATGGCGTAATCCTGCTTCCTGGTATAACACAGGCATCTCTTCATTCTGACCTGTCTTAGCCCGAACCTCGCTCTTAGTAGTGAGCCTTCCTCTGGCATGGTTATCCTGAACCAATTGTATCGCGGCTGTGTGTCCAATCAGGCGGAAGATGGTCTTGCCGATATCTGCACTATCTGACTCCCTTCGCGCCTCCTTCTGCGCCCAATCCACGACACTCTGAGCATCCTTTCCAAGAAGTCGAAGAATTGAGCCGAGCTTCTCATGCAGGTTGTATCTTCTGACATAGTTCTTGAGGCTGGGGGGGTATCTAACTCTCGCCAAAGGTTCACACTCTTTTGTAGCTCCATGCAACCATAAGGGCTGACTGAGCTCACATTATTTCCTTTATCAGCTTAACTTCTTGACTCTCTTCATCATAGGAAACAAGGTCCGCATTTCGGAGGTCGTGTATCGCTTTGATAACAGCCGTTGGCATTATCCCGGTGCTTGACTCTATGTTCTTCCTCGTGATCGCTGTCTTTGTGTTGTGCAGCGTATAGAGAACGCGGGCGTGAGGTTTTCCACCGAATATGTTCTCAATCAAGACTATGTAGATTGCCAACAGGTCACTGACATCGACCTTCTCCTGGAGTTTGTCCTTCTCCGCAGCTGTTTCCCTATAGAGCTCTGAAACACGTTCTAGCTTCCCCGTTATCTCATCCATCTCAGCTTGAAGATCATCCCGCTCCTTTCTGAGTGTTTCAATCTCCTCATCCTTTGCAGTATCACTCTTTAGCGCTTCAATCTCTTCTTCTGCAGTCTTCAGTTTCGCATCAAGAGATTCCTTGGTCGATTCCAATTCACTCTCGGCCTTCTGAGCTTTCTCTTCTGCAGCCCATATCTTCTCTTCAGCCTCACGCTTCTCAGCGCGAAGTTGCTCAGCCTCGCTTGACTGCTTGTCGATTTCTCCAGAAAGCCTTTCAATCTCATCGAGGATTACACCAACTGTCTGTTTGAGACTATCAATCTGTTCTAGCGTCTTCTCTTTATCCACAGACATGAACGCTCCACCTAGATGTCCTGTGATGTGTCGTCTTATATCACTTTCACGTCTGAAGACCCATCCTTCTTGGCTACTCAAAGGAGGGAGAAGCCGAAGTACCCAAACAGGAGGAGCAGAAACAGAGAAACCGTGACAACTACCCAAACCCGCTTGTCCCATCTGTATACTGTGCCACCGTCGAATCCCCGGAAAGGAATCATATTAAACAGACCAAGGAGGGCGTTCAAGATTATACCGTATGATAGAACGAATCCAAGTGGTCCAATAATAGAACCACCCGTAGCTACGATTATCTCCGCAATTGCGACTAGACTGCCGGCAATGACCAAGTTGCTGACCGGTCCTGCCAGGCTTGACTTCGCAAAGTCGTCCATGCTCCGCACGCCCCCGGTCATCATTGTGCCGGTGCCGAAGATGGGGATGCCGAAGAGAATGGCAATAGCAGAGAGGTAATATCCCTGCGGTGTCATTCTGAACTCTGATGTCATCCCATATCTCTGGGAAACAAACTTGTGAGCCATCTCATGGACCATGAATGAACACCAGAAGACGACAAGTATTGCAGGCAGGAACCACCAGAAAGGTGAGAAGATCCAGCCCGGCAATGCAGCAATGGCGAAGATGATCCCCCTTCCTATACCACCAAGCATAGAGAACGCTACCAACATTATTATGACTGTGGCGATTCCGAGGTCTCTCACTTCCGACCTAGTGAATCTTCGCTTGGTGATTCTTCGCTTCTTTGGGAGCTTCCGCCTTCCAATGATGTCCCTGTCATATTCCTCGTCGTCAGCCTCGTATTGCCCAGCAAACGAATCGGCTATCTTCCTCCGGGCCTCGTCTTTTGCTCTTTGCATGCCTGCGCAACCATGACTCTCTGGAAGACGATGTTCCGTGCAAAACACTCCCATACAATATGGGCAGGTAAACGTCAGGTCTTCCTGGCCGCATAGAGAACAGTTACCCATCTGTTTCGCCCCTTCAATATGGTGTTTCATGCCCCTTTTGTCTTTCTTAAGGATATTCGTAAGGTAGCAAGCACCTAGAAGAGCCACCGACCGTCTGCAGATTAACAAAGGTTAATATATTGAAAAACGGGAATTACTCCAGAAGCGCTTGGTACCCAGGTAGAGAATGTCATTGTAGGTCAACAACATTGTGGACATGACCATTATCTGGGCGCATGTAAGCGGGAGGAATCATCCTGAATGATTGATGATGATGAGTTTCAGAAGATGTTCCGCAAGATGATGGAGCAATTCTTTGGAGCATTTGGAATGCCAAACGGCGGCAACAGGATTGGGGGATTCTGGGAAGGTCAAGCAGAAGACCTTCACGAATCGGAAATGGACCTTACACATGAGGGCCCCCACATTGAGAGAATTGACCTAGATGACCTAATAATCCTCGTCATAAGTGGATGCGCAGACGACGACATCACAGTCAGAGTGTTCGGTAGCAAAGCAACTCTCAATCTTGGCTCAAGCACGACTGAGCATGAAACCCCCTTCCAGATCGATCCAGAGAAATCAGTGGTTTCCTGCCGAAATGGAGTTGCTGAAGTCAAGCTTGTGAAGGCAGATGAGAGCAGCTCTATCACGAACGAAGAGAGAGTATTGAGGAACGAGTGAGTGGGTGAAGAGAGAATGTCAGAAACGGACACTTCCATACGTCTGAAAGTTGCAGCGGCCATGCCTAAGGATCAGGGTCGCGGGATTGTCAGATTGAACACAGACGTCCGAAACCACTTGGGCGTGAGATCCGGGGACTATGTGTTGCTCAGAGGCGCAAAAGAAACAGTGGCTGTATGTTGGCCCAGCCTCAAAGAGGACGAGATCCTTGACATGGTCAGGATGGATGGTCTCATCAGATCCAATGCAGGAGTCAAACTGGGAGAAATGGTGGAAGTCGCAATTGTCAACGTACCTGAAGCAACGAGAGTTGTACTTGCTCCCAGCCAACCTGTTAGATTTCAGCCAGGTTTTGAGGAATACATCAAACAGCAGATAATGAATCGGCCAGTGACGCGTGGTGACATCATACTAATAGCTTCCATTGGTCAGGGACTTCAATTCACTGCCACCTCAGTAGGACCTGGGAAGCACGTGAAAATCACGCCAGAAACGAAGCTGGAAGTACTAACTAGGCCAGCCAAGCCAGAAGAAGTTTCAGTTCCACAGATTACCTACGAAGACATCGGTGGGCTAGGCAAGGAGATCCAGAAGATTAGAGAGATGGTAGAGCTTCCGATGAAATCGCCTGAGCTCTTCAGGAGGCTAGGAATTACACCTCCAAAAGGAGTGCTGCTCCACGGACCACCCGGTACTGGCAAGACGCTTATTGCCAAGGCCGTGGCAAATGAGTCTGGAGCCAACTTCAAGACAATAAATGGACCTGAGATAATGTCCAAGTTCTATGGAGAATCTGAACAGAAGCTGAGAGAGGCATTTGAGGAAGCTGAGAAGAACGCACCAAGCATCATCTTCATCGATGAGTTGGACAGCATTGCCCCAAAGCGTGCTGATGTGACTGGTGAGGTGGAACGACGAGTAGTTGCTCAGCTATTGGCATTGATGGATGGGCTTGCAGGTAGAGGCCAAGTGATAGTCATTGGCGCCACCAATCGCGTTGACGATGTCGACGAAGCACTTAGAAGACCCGGTAGGTTCGACAGAGAAAT
>JBHLOD010000125.1:0-5227 GCA_048940825.1 Promethearchaeota archaeon
TCCTCTACAATCTGAGTATTCTGGATGCAATCAAAGGAGAGTTTGATATTGCCATCAGTCGTTGTCTTGAGGCTGTCTCCATTCGCGAGAGAGCAGGTTTGAATACTGGAAATGCCTCCTACTACCTTTCACTCTTTTACAATTCTATAGGCGAGCCTACATCTGGACTAGAGTGGGGTCGCATGGCGGAGGACCAATTCGAGGGTAGGCCAAATCTCAAGAATCGCGCTATACTCAATCAGATATGGTCGCTTACTCTCATGAAGAAACTCACGGAGGCTCAAGCCCTTATTGATGTGTCACGTGAATCAATCTTGAAGTCTGGTGATGTGAATCAACTCGCATGGCTTCACTTTGTTACAGGTGCACTCGAACTAGCGCTTGGCGATTTTTCACTAGCCATTAGTAGTATGGAGCAGGGGCTCAAAATATACGAGCAGCAAGGGTCATCATTTCTCATGGAGCTTTTCTTCTTGCACCAACTAGCTAGAATCGAGGTATTGTCGTGCGGGACCGAAGAAGCAGTCGCTCCTTCACTAGCGGTTTTGGAAGAAAGGGCTTTGTCTGAGGATTTACCTGGAGTTCTAGGTCAGGTATTACTACTCAAAGCTGAGCTTGCAATCTTGAGGAGTGACGATGCCCTCCTGCGAGAAGTCATCCCTCAGATTCGATCTCTATCCGAGAAGGAGAATCTGCAGTTCTTGAAGCCCTACTATGACAACCTATTAAGAAGACTCTAGAAGACTGTTGTCGTTACAGACTATCGGGTCGGTTTCGGAGCCTTAGGTCGGATACACACCAATGATTCCGAGTCCTTCCAGAATAAGGAGAACAATGAAAAAGAGAAGTATGATAATGACAACGTCCCGCCAATACAATTCTCACATTCCTACTGAGTAGCCAGACCGTTCAGCAACACCGTTGTTTGAATGTACGAATGATTACGGAGGGATACCGATGAAATCGACGGGAAAATCGGGTATGAGATCAATGATCCATACTGACTCTAGCACAAGGAATACAAGGACGATAAGAAGTATGATGATGATGAAATCTCGTTTGTCCAATTTCTGAAGTCTCCTAGATGTAAACGCAGACTACTGCTACTCCCTCTGATATCGCTATCTTCAAGTTTCAATATGGTGTCGGCACGCCAAGGTCAGGATTGCTAGGTCACGGTGGTGGCTGAGCCAGAGTGGGTATGATATCATAGAACCCAGCAGCCTCTAAGAACAAGAAGATAATGATTATGATGAGTAGAATGATAAGTCCATCACGCCAATCCAATTCTCACATTCCTCCTAAGAACGCGAACAGTCATGTAGTGTATCTGACGTTCCTTAAAAATCCAGCTACCAATTTGGCGAATATGGGGCATCTGTTTGGTTTGAGATACTTGGCTCTGATTCAGGTGCTGGAACTGAGCCATTGCGTGCAGGTCATTTTATCCTTCTGTAGCAGATAATCACTAAGGCTATGATGATCGCGCCTAAGATGAGTAGACATAACCAGCAGCAGCCATTGTCTCCGCATTCCCACGTATCGATTGTTGCATCAAATGCTATGCCACCCAATAATCTGCAATTGATATAGATTTCAACTGTGAATGGACGCCCTTCACCACTCTCAATATCCCTACCTGGGTCAACCAAGAGTGTGACTGTTTCGATTTCACCTGCAATCAAGGCTTGAGAGGAATAGTCCAGTATCGTAGCATTCCACACATCAGAGTAGTTCCCCTGCTGCTTCACCTTGATGAGGACATAGTCTTTGCTGTTTGTAGGATTCCCTACGTGAAAAACACGCGAACCTGGTGAGCACAAAGGAATGACGTTGACAGTTTCATAACCTATGTTGTTTTTCATCTCCTCTGGTCCTTCATCTCCATGGTCCAGACTCACTCTCAGAGATACGGTGTTTGGCAGAAGTGGTCTCCAGCTGAAGGTCACCTCGCCAGATTCGGAGGGGTTAACCGTGACTTCCTCCTTTCCTATTGGGGTCCAAGACACACCCCCTCCTAGGGGTCCATGAGCAAGAGTAACATTGGTTCTAGCAGCAACATCAGTTCCTCTGTTATAGACTGTCACCTTGACTTGGTAAGTTGTATCATGACCTACTTCGGTCACTGCACCGTCGGCATCGTAGATTGCAATACATGGATTATCCCAGACCTTCTGGCCACCTGCGAGATGCCACGTGCTAGGATCATTTTGACAATAGATGTAGGGATCCGGATTGAGGGTTGACAATTGTCGGAAGAAGCGAGTAGTGGCAACAGGCTCGTAAGGGGCCATTGAAAGATCTTCTTGACCAGCCCAAACGTTCACATATCCAGCAGGTCCATCTGGCACTGGTCCTTGTACCGCGTTAGAATCTGGCGCAACAGTTGCCACTGGGTCAGCATCCATGAATATCTGTACTGGGTACTCAGTGTCGAATCCTGATACTGTGAAGATGATATCTTTTCCAGGGGCTCCTGAATACTCTGAGAGTGTTATCACTGGACTACGGCTCTTGACCACGATGACGCCTTGATGAGGCTCGAAGTTGTGTTTTGTCACAGTCACGTTGACGTGAGAGGGTGTTTGTGATGGCGCCACATCAAAGGTGACTTGTCCCCTGGAGTCAGTATATCCGACCTGATAGATGCTAGGCTTCTGCTGTACGCATACTCTCGCAAAGTCCACCGGTACTCCGGTTGCGTTATCTCTTACAGTTACGACAAATCGTTGGGGATCTCTCCTCCCGATTGATACCGGATACGATACGTTGAACTGTGAAGGAACATCAGTCCATAGTTGGGTTTCAGGGTCTCCAAAGAGATGATATTCTTCGAAGGTCGTTCTTTCTTTGTGCTCAGGATAGAGAAGTGATCCAATGATGGGAGTTGAGAGCCTAATCCTCGTCCATTCACTCTTGGCGTATAACTTGCCGTAAAGGAGCGCGGCTCCCATTTCATACATGGGTTGATTTGTGGAACCTTTGAATCCTGGCCAGAACGCCTGGATGATTCCGTTCAACAGTGATCCACTGACCCCAGCGTAGGCAGGACGAGAAGCTGAAATCGCTGCAACAGCACCTCCATCCTCCAGCCTTGTTATATCCTCGGCGAAGCATTCGGCGTCGACCTCCAAGAATGGGACATTCCCATCTGGTTCAAGGGTCATGTAATCTTGGTCTCTCTCCCCATCAAACCATCCAGTGTTACATGCCATAGTCACAATCAAAGGAGTCCTGTTGCCATTTGTCAGGTCTACGAAGTAGGTTGTGTTGAAGGTAGGTACGTGCCACCCCTCCACGAAATCTCTATTGTCTCCATCTATGTTGATGGGATAGACCATATTCTTAGACCCACCATGACTATAGTAGTAGACAAAGAATCTTCCATCGTTGATGTTTGACGTGATATTGCTCCTTGCATAGTTGTAGTACTTCTCAGCAGTATAGCCACTGAGCCACTCATGACCTTCGGGGAGTGAGTCTATCACCAGTTTTGAAGCAGTGGGGTCTGAGGGGTCCAATGGAAAGCTGAATTCCAGCTCTTCAGCATTTATCTCCGCATAGGGATAGTCATAGCCGTTTGAATCATAGTGGAGCCACGGGCATGAATAGTTGATGTGAACATTGTACGCTAGGGTGTCATTCAGGTAATGTCTGATATTCTCCAGAGTGTAGATAAACGGGTATTCTTCGTCCTCCACTCCGTCCAAAGGATTTCTGTCTTCGAAGTGTCCGGCTGCAAGCATGCTCTGATAGAATGAGTCCTCCCGCGGCGGGTACTGCTCATATTGAAGAATCTTGCCAACGACTGTCCGGGCCTGCTCTTTTGTATCGACGGATATTCGACCATAGATCATGTCTGGGATATAGCTGTCACCGTCGATGGTGAAATACCCTAGATCAGAAGCAATGATGCCGTGTTGTTGTTCGTCAAACAGTCGTCTCTTAAGCAATCCGTCTTGAATTCTTGCTTCATGATCAGCATCATAATTGGCTGGAATAGACTCAACATCACCAAGAAGTAGCACATATGTGGGTGCGGGATACCAATAATCGTAGACTTCCTGTATGACATCCTTCACATCTTGTGTAGAAACTGGCTCCTCAAGAGCTACGACCTTTGAAGGAACTCCCTTCTTCTCCTTCCACTCTGCCAAGCGGTCAGCCTCAAACTTGAAGGCCTGCGTTGTTATTATCAAGTGCTCAGCACCTTCCTGAAAACCCGGTGGTGGCTGTTGCTGGGTTGCAGCTGCTCCAAATGCTGAAGTGGACATGTAGCTACACGAGTCATAGTTCAGTAGAGAACTAAACAGAATCCGTTCAAATGCTTGAGCGCGTAGTCGCCCTGCAACTGGCTGAATCTGGGAAGGAATGCTGTACTTCAACTTGATCACGAGTTGTGAGTACATCATCAAATCGTGTGTGACAGGATTGTAATGGATTGGATAAACACTCAGTGCCAACAGTCTATGACCTCTCATCACCAATGATGCAGTTCTTGATTCTCCTTCTGTGCTTGTAGTATTCCCTGGGAAGAAGGTGTCATTAGAGTACACCGGGCCAGGACCAGAAGGTAGCGAGGTGACCAGTGAATCATTTGCGTCTGGCGTATATACTCCCACGGGGATATTCGGGGGCGGAGCCGGCCTGATGTTGTATCCACTTTTGATGCTACTTGATGATGCGAGAACCTCAACTGAAACATCGACATTGCGGGGTATCTCGACATACTCGAACAGGCTTGGTAGCATCGGGGCCCCGGGTTCCTGAATGAACCTAGCTCCCGGTATCTCCAAGTCATCATAGTCTGTTGGGTCCGTTGCGTTGCTAATCCTCCAGAATCCATGGATGTCAGCCACAATGGTGATTCCGGATGTATCTGAAATCGTAACATGGACCTCGGCAGGAGTTCCTGGTGGGCGCGCATCAAAGGCCTCCCATGTCGACCCATCTGCCGTCGGAACCGATCTCACCTCAAAAGGACGGCTCTGATAGAGAGTATCCACTTTGCCTGTTCCCGATGTGTCTACAGATTCGGCTGTGACAAACATACCAACCATACCAGTAGACGATATGACCAGCATCGCAGCAATCGCAGCTGCAGTGAACTTCAACGAGCTCTCCCTTCGACTAAAACCAGCAACAACCAATCTCAGCTCCTCCGTCCAAGAACAAACGGACTACTAATCAATGTAGAATATAAAAAGAACGGTCTTGTGGAGAACCG
>JBHLOD010000126.1:0-5215 GCA_048940825.1 Promethearchaeota archaeon
AAAGACAAGGACGACTATGTCCCCATGTCCATTCGAACACTGGGCGAGAACCTCATTCAATTCACAAGAAACGAGAGAGATCTCATGATTCTGCAGTTCACTGAGGGACTGAGAATGCCCTCGGTAGCAGACTCACTATCTTCAATCCCTCAAAAGGTCTTGACACATCTGACCGAGTATTTTCAGAGGCAAATCGAGAGAGGAAAAATGAGGAAGATAGACCCAAAGATTGCGGCACTGGTCTTCATGAGCTACGTTTCGTACAGCCAGATTGCGCGATTGCTTCTTGGTGATGAATTCGTTGAAGACCACGAGAAGACATTTGATGGCTTCCTTGACGTCTTCACGGGGGGCATTCTTGAGTCCGACGACTTTAGACAAAGAAACAGTGCCCCCAAAACCGCTAAACAATGATAGTAGGTGTCGTTGATAGGAACGCACGGAACGGATGACCCAGAGATAGAGATACTGAAGACACTCATACAGAATAGAATATCAAGACGCATACTGAGAGGCTTCGTCAAGAGATGTCGATCATGTGGAAACTCAAGGTTAGACGTGGGCCTTGAACTGATTGCTGGAATCAGGCAGCATGGATGTAGGTCTTGTAGGCTGGCCGCCTCAATCATCCGACGAATCATCACAAGTGGTTCCTCAGCCTTTGGAGCGGATCCTGAGTTTGTTGTCAAGGGTCTTTCTAATCCGATATTTAGGAGGTCACTTTCCAGTGTCATTTCGGGGCTAGCTAGGTTCGGAGCTAGAACACCTTTTGTGCCAGGTGCACCGTTCCAAGTCGTTTGGAATGTAACAAGGGCATGCAACCTGAAGTGCAAACATTGCTATGAGGTTGCAGGCATAAGAACCTCTGATGAGATGACCACAGATGACGCATTATCTTGTATCGACACGCTGGCAGATGCCGGAATTGTGTTCCTGGCCCTCTCAGGGGGAGAACCGAGTCTTCGACCAGACATCCTCACTCTGATAAGACATGCGACTGACAGCGGCATCTACGTCGCAATGGCAACCAATGGCACGACTCTCTCAAAGGTCGGAAGAGTTTTGGAGTTAAAAGAGGCTGGTCTGAAGTTCGTCCAGATAAGCCTCGACGGCGCCTCCGAAGAAACACATGACAGTTTCAGAGGCGTACCCGGAACATTCGGGAAGACTGTCCAAGGAATCAGGAACTGCGTAGATGAGGGCTTATTCGTAGAGGTGGCCATGACCGTCACTCGCCACAATCTCGCAGAGCTCCCAGACACAGTTCAGCTCTGTAAGAGTCTTAAAGTCAGATGGTTCATGGTCTACAACTTTGTACCTGTTGGGCGCGGGAGTGCAATCCGGGAGTCAGACTTGACACCGGGCGAGAGAGAGAAGATGCTGCATGACATCCTCGGTATGATTCTTTCTAAGAGCACCTCAGAAGACATGGACATATTGACAACAGCACCACAGTTGGGTCGTGTGGCACGAATGGCTGCTACAGAGGCATGTGCTTACTCCTACCAGTCCTCGGAAGGGCTGTATCCCACTCACTTCTTTAATGCCCGTCTACCTGAGCAGATGCGTGAGCTTTCCAAGTTCATTGGAGGCTGTGGAGCAGGCCGGTTTTACTTGACCGTGGAGCCGAACGGAGACATCTATCCGTGTGTATTCTTTCCGCACACCCCCAAGGTCAGAGTAGGCAACATTCTCAGAGATGACTTTCAGAAGCTCTGGAACGAGAACCAAGTCCTGAACGATCTAAGGAACAAAGATCTACTGAAAGGAGCCTGCGGCACATGCGAAGACCGGTATGTCTGTGGAGGGTGCCGAGCACGTGCAATGCAATACTTCAATGATTATCATGCACCCGATCCTGGTTGCATAAGGAACCTGGCATTCTGGAAAGCACTGAGGGCGCGAGAGAGTGCGCATGAAAGATTCAGAACCGCCATCCAGAAGGCGACACCCAAGGTATCACAGCGGGGATGAGTAGGTTGAGAGTCCTTCTCACAGTTCCCAACTCTAAGTGTGACGTGCGGGACTCAATGGGTGTTCAACCTCCCCCACTGGGACTAGGATACATAGCCAGCTACATCCGCAGATATTGCGATTGTGAGGTGATAATATATGACGCGCTACATGCTCGTTCAACTGACAAAGAGTTCTATAGCGTCCTAGAATCATTCTCGCCCGACGTGGTTGGGATAAGCGGAACTGCTACGCCGTCAATCTATGATACGTATCGTGCGGCTCGCTTGGTGAAAAGATTCGATTCCAAGACACATGTTGTCGCAGGGGGAGCCCATGTTACCTTCGAAGACACAAATGTTCTTGCCGAATGTCCAGAGATAGACATCGTCGTTCGTGGGGAAGGAGAGGCCACCATGAACGCGCTGCTGAAAGCAATCCAGACCAAACAGGGTCTAACTGACATCCGGGGAATAACATATCGCAGGGACTCACAAGTGATTAGAAACCCTGACATGCCACATGTGAAAGACCTCGACAGCATACCCTTTCCCGCGTATGACCTTCTTGATCTAAAGAAGTACTTCGCAGGCAACTATCCATGGGCCACAATGATTACTAGTAGAGGATGCCCCTACAAGTGCGTGTTCTGTTCTTCCTCGCGCATTGTGGGTAAGAGATGGCGTGGCAGAAGTCCTTCCAATGTTGTTGAAGAAATCGAGATGCTTGAGCAGAAGTATGCTGTGAGAGAGATAGAGTTCTTGGACGACCTTTTCACATTTGACAAAGATAGGGTAAGAGAATTCTGTGAGCTTCTGAAATCCAGGGGCGTCGGTTTCGGTTGGACTTGCTCAACGCGAGCTGATGTTATGGCAAGATACCCACATATGGCAAGATGGCTCAGGGCTGCTGGCTGTCACACAGTATACATCGGTGCGGAATCAGGGAGTCAGCGGATTCTCAACATAATGAAGAAGGGAATCTCAGTTGATGATATTGTTAGGTCAGTTAGAATTCTGAAAAGGGAGGGTCTTGGAGTGATTCTCTCCTTTATCATCGGAACTCCGAGTGAAACAAAACAGGAAATTGATGCAACTATCGACTTGGCATGTAGGCTTGATCCTGACCTCGCTCAGTTCACGGTACTTACGCCCTATCCGGGAACTCCTCTCTTTGATGAGGCAAGAAAAAACGGATGGCTGGTTCCCGGAGAATGGTCAAGATACTCCGTCTTGAACCCAGTCATGCATTTCCCCGGCCTTGAGGAATGTGATATCAAGAGTTGCCTGCACAGAGCGTATCTCAGGTTTTACACAAGATTAGGATTCCTTTGGAAGCACCTCAAAGCAGGTAACTTCCACATCTTCAGAATAATGGCTCGGAGTTTGGCAGGATATCTCAAACGGTTTCAGCGCTACTAGGCTTCATCACTAGCATCTGGCGCATTCAGCACGTGTGGCCTATGCCAGTATTCCCCCGATGGTCCTGAAGAGTATCTTAACCTTCTCTGGGTCGGCAAGATAGAGGGGTTGCCTCATGTCGTGAAGGTTGGGTATCCGACGGCACAAATGGAGACGTCTCAGTTGCCGAAGGGCAAAAGAAACAGTTCTTAGCGGAAGTTTGGCATTCGTGCTAATACTCTTGGGAGAATGCGGACCTCTCGTTGCGAGGAAGTCAAGTACTATGAGCGCGCTTCTCGGTAGTTCAGCAGACATTCTTTACCACCTACTCGTCTAAATCGTGTATCGGAAAGGAGGAATGACAGACGGGTTTTGTTTTGCCCTGTGACCGCAGCCGCTTGGCGGTTTCAAGAGATCAAACATATCCGAAACTGGAGTTTCTGTGAAGTCTCTGAAAGCGGTCCAGAGGCACTCCTGACCCACGACATCCAGAGTGAATCCGTTGCTTCTCAAACGTGAAAGATAGTGCAAGTGTTCAATCGCCTGGTGAAGCAGGTCAGTCCCGTTGTCCCTGACCTCACTATCAGTTCCATCAGTATCGGTTGCTTGGGTAACCGGGGACGGGAGAGAAATCTCTACCTCAATAGTGACAAGACTTGGATTGCTTGGACGCCTAATAACGAGAATGCGAACCCACTCAGATTGACATAGTGTTGATAGTGATTCACCATTCTCGTTGACAGCTGCTTCGTCTATCGGAGCTTTCACGAGCTCCGCGTATTCCTTGGCCATCTCTGGGATGTCAGCCATCTCTTTCACATGTATGAGAGTATCTGGAATGGATATCTATTCTCGGTAGTTAGATGATTCAGGATTGTGCGCTCGGGACCATCCAAAGGGAAGAAATCCGAAGCTGGGGGTTCGGAAAAATGCATGAAAGTGTTCCCAGCAATTCTAGCCGTCAAGGCAGACGGTTGAGTCAAAGTCATACTATGTCTTTCAGGACCTTTCCGTCCCTCACTGTTCCCCAAGAGCAGAAACCCAGTCTTCGCCATCTCTCGTACACTTCTTCTTTATTCAGTAGATGGGCGAAATAGAGTGATAGCACCAGTCCATGCGAAACCAGTAGAATTGAACGTGCTCCGGTCTCGGACCCAACGGCGTCAATACCCTGTTTGAAACGTCCAAGAGCGTTGACTGCGGTTTCCCATCCGCTTGTACTGGATTCCGGGTCACCAAGCGCAGTACGTACTCGTTCAAGATACTCCTCAGGTGATGTAAGCGGACCTGTACCTCTGTTCAGCTCGTTGAAACTTGAGTCCCTCGTGATTTCTACATCTATCCTCTTGGCAAAGGGAACAGCGGTTTCGAATGCCTTGTCTTCAGCAGAAGTCACAATCATATCGACACTATCGAAGACACCGCTTGATGCCAGCACCTCGGCAGATTCCATGCCCACCTCGCTGACGTGCCATCTGTCTGCTGGTACGCTTGGATCCAATTTGGTTTCTGCATGTCGCAGAAGATGAATCAGAGTTATCACGTAGCTCGCCTTGTCCTAATACACAGTGTTGCTGTCCTCCCCAAAGACTATATCGTTCATGTCCACGAAGTGTGTCAAGACTGAAGGCAGTGAAAGAATCGGAAGAGAACCATGAGTGAGATGAACAACAGTGGCAGGACTATTCTTCTTCAAGACCAGAATGCTTGATGAAATCGTCAGGTTCTATCTGGACAGAACAGGCATGGAGGTATGGCTTCGACAGAAAGACTGCGTGATACTAGGCCATGGAAACCTCCTGATTGGGTTCTGTCAACGTGACATAAGCGAAACACAGGGTATGATCACCTTCTTCTATCCT
>JBHLOD010000127.1:0-5201 GCA_048940825.1 Promethearchaeota archaeon
TTCTTGGATCTTGAAGTGCGAATTATACAAACATCTCTGGTGTTCGCGGATTCGGTGATAGACACGTATCCTGGCGGCACATTCTTTATCGAAGTACAGTACCTAGATGCAGATCATGGTACGGGCATTTCAGGTGTGATTCCTGATGTGCAGTACTTCTCTGACAACCTCACTTACTACGCGGACAGGATGATAGAAGTCGAACCGGGAACCTATAGAATGGAGTTCTATGCCAACACAGGTGGGACATTCGAAGTGACAATTTCATTCAGCAGGGACCTACACGAGACACAGGTTCAGAGATTCATCATCAACTCCGACTTCTCTGAAGAGCAGATCTTCACGCGCAACGCCACTATGGCTGGCGGATTCATCTTCATCTTCCTAGCAATAGGATTGGTGGCCTATGTCAAGCACTTCAGCATTCCTAAGATGATTAGGATTCTGAACAAGATGATTGCCGCACTGGCTTCCGGGAAGATTCCGAAACCTGCTAAAGTGCCTACGAGGGAAGAGACAGTGCTCGAGATTGTCAACGAAGAATTGAGTCCTTCAGGATTGGAAAAGACTGCAGAGGATGTCCCAGGTCCTAGCATAGAGGCGGTGGTCCCAGAGGTTGAGGATTTGCTCGAGCATCTGGCTGCAATAACTGGACTCGACGAATCGTCACTTGAAGCATTCCGCCAAGACTTGGCCAGAATGAGAGCAAGTGAGAGGCCCGGCTTCATAAGAGAGGTGATTGAGCAAGAGGAGGCTCGGCGCGCAGATGCACTGGCCGAAGAAGTGGACCGGAAGCCCGAGGAGGCAAAGGAAATCTTAGAGGAGAAGCCAGAAGAGCTTGAGGAGCTCAGGACAAAGCTTCGTAGAAAGGGCATGTCCGACGATGAGATCGACATAATAATCGAACAGGCCAAGGGCTTGTCCAAGGCAGATCTTGAGGCTCTCTTGGACAGCCTTGGAATCAGGCTGTAATGAAGAAGGTTTCCAGACTGGGACAATTCATCCAGTCTGGACTCTCTTCTATCCACGCGCTATCTTGAAATCTGATAGCTCTTCACTTCTTCGTAGAGCCGACTGGCACTGCCTTTCCTCTCAAAGTGGCTGCGAACTGGATCAATCATCTTGTCTATATAGAACACCATTGCATTCTTCAAGTCCAAAGGGTGCAGACTCCCAGCGACATAGCTCTTCTCAAGCTCCTCGTATCTAGTGAACTCCACCTCACCGCCGAATTTGGGCTTCCGTTCCACCTTGACACTCGGGAAGGACCTGAAGACCATATGCTTTGCATAGTCTAGGATTGGGTTTCCAGCGACCTCCTTTGGAGGGCAGTACGCTGATCCTATTTTGGAGCGAATCTCCTCCTCTGAATCATGTACAAAGATGCTTGACGATGGCTTGCTCTTGCTCATCTTCGTATCAATCATATGCCAATCTCGGGCCATTTCGCCTTCGAACCCCTCCGGTTCTTTGGCTCCCTCTAGATTGACTAGCATATGGTGGCTGATGACGACGGGCTTCCAGAGGCCCAGCTTGGGTCCAACCTCTCTCGCAAGCATGTTAGCTCTTCGTTGGTCCATGCCAAGTTGGGTTATGTCCGCTTCAAGGTGGAATATGTCGGCTGTTTGCATGACAGGGTAGAAGTACTGAGCTACTTCTGACATCTCGCCCTCTTTTCTTCCCATGATGGTGAGTGCTCTTGTGGCTCTAGCCACTGTCGTGACTTTCGCGATTCGCACTACTCTCTCCCAATACTCGATAGAGTCCATGGCATCAGATGCAAACAAGAATTCTACCTTGTTAGCTGGAACTCCAGCTGCCTTCCAGACCTCTATGAAGTACTCACCTGTCTTTCTGATCTTGTCCAGATCGCCATCCATCTTGTTGTTGATCCAAGCGAACCAATCGGCCAACCAAATCTTGAAGCGGATTCCGGCCTTGATGAGATCCTTCAGCAGAAGAGGACGGAAGACGCCAAAAGGAAGGTGCGCTATGCCTGAGGGCTCAAAGCCATCATAAGCGATGGGATTCTTCTTTTCTTCAAGCAGCTGCCTTAGCTCCTCCATGGTGACAATCTCTTCACCGACTCCTGCAATGAGATTCAGTCTTTCTTCGAGGTCCATAGCCCCAAGGATTCTATGAACTCTTCTTAACTGTTCTCACCGCTGGAGATAGAATCGGATTTCCTGGTCCGCCTTTTCCGTGTTATAACTCCAAGTGCTACAAATCCGACAATGACACTAAACCAAAGCGTCACAAAACGGATGAGAATCACGGCTGCAGCTGCAATCCCGGCACTGACGGCAACTAAGGTAGGAATCAAGATTCCTGCAGTCACTTCGTATCCTACTAGTCCGCCAGGAGTGAACACCAGTGCACCAATCACTGACGCGGTTGAATGAATGAACGTGGCACTGAGCAGGAGTGTCAGAGATGCGACCGTGAGAGATGGGAGGCCTGCGCCTGATAGTATCGAGAGGAGAAGCCAAAGTTCGATGCATTCCATGAACCAACCAGGAATACTGACTGCTGATGCGAATACCATCGGTTTTGGTGAGAGAGTCTTCGCAAGAGTATCCTCAATCATCTCCGAGCTGTCCTGAAACCTCTTGAGAGGGCCAAAGGAAGTCATTTTTCGGAGAAAGAAGTTGTAAAATCGTGGTTGTCCCAAGAAGATGGCTCCGGCAAGTACCATTCCGCCAAGTATTAGCACAGTGGCAAGCTGGTCTCCGGTGAAGCCTATCGCAAAGCCAATCATGGCGAGCAGTACCATTGCCAAAAGGTCAGTTATCCTCTCGGCAACTACCACTGGTACCGTCTTTGCTATAGGTGTCCCATCAATCTCATTAATGAAGTAGCCCTTGATCGCCTCTCCAATCTTCCCCGGACTAACAGTAAGTGTGAAACCTGCCAAGAACACGCCGAAACTATCCGAATGAAACAGCTTGACATCAATACGGTCTAGGTAATATTGCCACTTGACGTACCGGAAGAGGTAGTTAAGCAACGAGAGCGACATCATTGCAGGTAAAACCCACCACTCAATCGTGGATATCGCCGTCGCAACTCTATCGAAATCAGAGATGAACGCGAAGACCAAGTAGACAATCATGGCGATGAGTACAAGCACAACTAGCTTCGGGATGCTGACCGGCATTCCCCGTCGATCCGATGATTCATTCTCCACTTGGTTCACGGCGGCCACTTCCTCAATCTCTGCCATAGGAATCCGGGGATGTGCACATATGGAAACGAACAGTGTCCTGTGATCTGCGTTCTTCCCTTCTTCAGCTCTTCATAGATATCGTCCGCAGTTTCGATATCCTGCAGCCAAGTCTTGCCATGTCCTACTTCTCTCGAGAAGTGGCCATCACTCCCGGCAGTCATCGGCTTGCCAAGTAGCGAAGCGAGATTCTTGGCCCATGTGTTGAAGATGGGTAGAATGCATCTTGAGTTGATGCCTTCAACAAAGTCGATATGCTTCCGAATGTATTCAGTAGGGAGCCCCCTTCTGATGGCCGTGTGTTTTCGCAGGGGGTCTCTAGGGTGGGGTACAACCGTCAGAGCGTTTTGGTCGTGTATGTCCTCCGCAATCTCTACGAAGGTCCTATTCTGAATTGGTTCAGTTACAAAGAGTCCGATGATTTCGCCATGGTCAGATGATTTGTACTCGCATGAATTGATGAGAAACATCCCATCTTTCGTTATGGGCTTAGTAATCGAAGGTTCCCAATGCTCAGTCAGAGCCATTCCCCTGAGCCCCTTCTGCCTCATCAACATGAACAACGACTTGGGGTCGTTGAATCCGTCCTTGGAGTATGAGGTGTGTATGTGCATGTCGAAAGCGGAGAGTCTAGAGCTCATTAGGTGCACCTAGGGGAGAGGTGGTTCTGGCGGTGGGAATATAGTCTGGAAGAATTCGAATATCGGCACCCAGAAGAACATCGTCACAATGAGTGTTAGTATGAATATAACTGCCCCAACCAGTATTCCGAGGTCCTTGACTGCAAGATGTGGTTTCCTTCCCACGGGACTTCCAGATTGAACTAGAAACACATACCGCAGAATGAGACCCGCTGCTACCGGGACAGTCATCATGACTGGCTGCGCAACAGGGTCGGGGAAATTGTTGAAAGTGTAGAGCGCATAGAACAGCACAAACCAGGTAGCGGACATGGTCATCCCATGGTCCAGCATTGATTCAGTATATTGAGAGAGAACCGGTTTGTGCACTTCAGCTTCTTCTCCTAACAGCTGCAGTTCATTCCTTCTCTTGCCAAATGCCAGTACAAGTGCGAAGAAGAAGACCCCGACTACAAGCCAAGAGGTGAAAGGAACCCCAAGAATGAAAGTGCCAGCGACGGCCCTTATCACAAAGCCGACCGCGATTATTACCACGTCTACCATCGCCCACTCCCGGAGCTTGTAGTTGTAGAGATTTGCATTCAAGATGTATAGGAGCACTGTGAGCAGGAACAGACCGCCATAGGGGCTAAGACCATAGAAAGCACCGACGAAGCCAATGCCATAGTATGACAACCACAATCCAATTGCAAGTAGGGCAAGGGCCAACACAAGGGCAGAATTGCGAGAAGCTCCTCCTGAAGGCAACGGTCTCTTTCGCTTCTCAGGGTGTGCACTGTCTTTTTCGATGTCAGATATGTCATTGATTACGTAGCCGGCGCTTGACACCAAGCATAGTGCTACGAACCCCACAATCAGAGGTGGATAGTTCGTCCAATCAAAAAGAGCCGGAAGCGTGGTCCAGGGCCATTGATCTGGGACTTCAACGAATACGACCGCGAGGAAGATGAGCAGATTCTTGTACCACTGCCATGGGCGCATTAGCTTAATGTAATCCGTTGCTGCCATTCTCAAGTCTCCATCTTATTCTGAATATGACTTCCACAACTCTCCCCATTCTGTCTCCTCCAAGAACCATTTCACCCACTTCTTTCCCCTCAGGGGAAGCCATATGCCATCATGATAGAGTCCTGATAGCTGGGTTGGCAGCCACATGAGGGGGGAACGGAACATGAGGGTTTCCATACCTGGGAATCGCAGGAAGCCCCTGTTCCAGGCAATCACAGGAGACTTGCCAGGACTCATGTGGAAGTTGGGAAGGTCCTTCCAAGTTTCGAAGTCACCAACTATCTCAATCTTCTCGGGGTCAGACTCGCCTAGGCCTAGCTCGCTTGCTA
>JBHLOD010000128.1:0-5183 GCA_048940825.1 Promethearchaeota archaeon
TTGTTTCATGCCTTCTCAAATGAAGCGCCTCTGATGTACTCATATCCAGAGGTAGATGCTTTCTGTTTCCCGTTCCTGGAAGAGTCAGTACTTGAGAGCACGGGACTAGCGAGTGACTTCAACGACTGGATTTCGAGCCATCAGACACCAAGGCCCAAGAGGGTATCGATTGCTGTGGCACACGGAATGACTATTGACAGGTCTCTCCACAATGGAATCTTCGAGACGGGTTTCGACTATATCGCACTTGGTCATGACCATTCGCAGCACAAGCACGCGAAGAACGCTTGGTATGCTGGTTCGCCAGAACGTTGGAGGTTTGATGAAACACGTTATGAGAAGGGCTTCCTGGTTGTTGATATCGAGCACAACAAGCAACCGGAAGTCACACCTATCCATCTTGATTACGCTCGACCTGTCTACAATGAGAAGATAGCCATCGAACCTGATGACGATGAAACAACTATCATTGATAGGGTGGAGTGCTGGATTGCAGAGAGGAGTCTCAAGAAGCCCTGGGAACCAACCACATCAGCTCGAATTCGGTTAATGTTCGAGGGACAGGCCAAACGAGTCAGCGGATTTGAGCTAAGCATGGCCATGGAGGCGCTGCGAACCAAGGTCTTGGCCCAAGACGCAGGCTACAATGTTTCTCAGCTGGTATGGAACATCCGCCAACCGGACATTGAACATATCCCTTCTGCATATCCTGAGATTGATTCAGAGTATCTTATCGAAGATCCTGAGGAGGATTTCCGGGCATACCTTGAAACACTGGATGTCGATGAAAGATATGATGAAGAGACATTGACGAAGATTGCCGTGAGAGCACTGAAGTTCTCAGTTAGTCGGGGTGACGAGAAGCTGAGTTTTGAAACTTACTCGGAGGGTGAGGAGTGAAGCTTGTCAGTCTGGAGCTAAGGAACTTCAAACCCTTCCGGAATCTGACACTTCCCGACGGGGATGGTGAGCTACCTGGAGGCCTAATCATCATACGCGGGGCGAATTCTACAGGCAAGTCCTCTCTTCTGGAAGCCATACTCTGGGCTCTTTGGGGCCCCACCGCGGTTGGGTTGACAAATGATGAACTGGTCAGCTTTGCCTCTTCATTCTGTAGTGTCGGACTCGAATTCGATGTTGCGGGAAGCCGCTACAAGGTGAAACGGACATACGATCCTGCGGATGGAATGAAGGTCATCCTATCCAAGTTTGAAAATGAATCCTGGAAGCGGATTGCCGACAAGAGTCAAAGTGTCGGCAGGGCTCTCGAGGGAATTCTCAATCTTGAGCCTAACCAAGCTCTTAACACTCTACTCGTGAGACAAGGCGAGGTGGGCGTCATCGCCGCTGCAACCCCCACCGTCCTAAGAGATTTGCTCGTAAAAGTCTACAATATCGACCTCCTTGGTCAGATGACCAAGCAACTGGAGAATCTTGAGGGCGACCTCACATCACAGACAAAGGCTCTAGAAGACGAATTTAGGCCTCCTAGGATGATCCGCGAGCAGATAGTGGACGCAAAGTCGAGAATCAAGAAAGAGCAGGATGAGCTTGAGGAAACAAAGAACGAGAGAATGAAGGCAGAGGAACTACTCAGTTCCTTGCCGGAGCCCAAGACCCTCAAGACGGTACGAGAGCTGACAGACGAGCTGGATAGAACGGAACGCGAGATCAATCAGAACATCAAAATCAGAGATAGGGAGTTGAAGGCCGCTGGACTTGGTGATTCAAGTCCCAAGATTACGCGTGCAAGAATCGCATCACTCAACAAGGAGCGTAAGCGGCTAGAGATCGAGAGGAGCGCGGCCGAGGCAGAACAGTCCCAGGTTAATGTTGAGATTGGCAAGAGCAAGGGATTGATACAAGACTTGGATTACAAGATTGAGCAGCTACACATTCCCGCCGATTCAGAGGACGTCACGGGAATTGTGTGTCCAACCTGTCAGAGACCTCTCTCCGATGAAGAGAGCAAGGAATTAGTGACCGAGTACAGGAATGCAATCGAGGAACATGAACTAAGAATCGCAGAGCTGGAAAAGCAGAGGGAGTCCATCCCCAGACAGCTTCGTGAGAAGAATGAGCGGTTGGGAGTCATCCCGAAACTCATAGACGCAACAGAGAGAGTAATCGAACAGGAGCTGGAAGTGAAGAAGTCTGCATCACAAGCTGAGAGAATAGCTCGAAGACTCGGACAAGCACTAAGCAAAATGGAAGTAGAAACAATCCAGACACTGCTGGAGAAACACGGTGCCAGCAGTGTTGATGATCTTCAGAACAGGATTCTGAAGCTCCGGGAAACACTCAATCATCTGAAGACGCGTCAGGAGTCCGCCACTAGGAGAATCAAGAACGAGCGGCAGACTGTCAAGGAACTGAAGGGAAAAGAGGCCGAGATGAAAGAGCTTGGAGCTAGAATCGAAACCATGAAGGAACTCAAGAATCATGCTACGTATGTAAGACGGAAACTCGTCAGCGGTTTCATAGCTGACTATGTATTTCAGAAGCGATTGATAGGCATAATCAGGAAGGCCACCAACCAGTATGTCAGTTCCTTCACAAACGCACAATACACATCTATTGATCTTGAGCCGACGCCGGCCAAAGGAAGATCTGGGGCTGGTCTTATTCTCAAGATTTGGGATGACCGTGACAAAGCCAATAAGAAGACCTCTCAGCTGAGCTTTGGGGACCGGACGGCAATCAGCTTGGGTCTAAGGCTTGGTATAAGCAGAACCATGAGTAGCATACGTCCATTCAGGGACAGCCCATCCATTTCACCACGCGTGCGATGCGTACTTCTTGATGAGCCCTTGGGTGGTCTGGACAAGGGTCGTCGTACTTCGGTGGTCCGAAACCTCGTGAATGATGAGAGCTTTGAGCAGATATTCCTGATCACTCACACTGATGTCCAGGGGTGGGAGGGCGTTCCTGTTATTGAAGTAAACAAGAGGGGCGCGACAAGTACCGCAGTCTTATCTGAATGACATACGCTTGGAAGCAGCTTCACCAAAATGGGCAGGTCCTAGTTGACAAGGAGAAATATTAGGGAGTGACCCCGAACACGATTCGCTATGGACGTGGCAGAAACCAAGAGGCGGATTTTGCGCTTCTTCCTTGAGTATGGAATACTTCTACTAATACTCATTGTAGGTTTGGCCATATGGGTACCCATCTTCAATCAGTCTCTGCAAGGATACCTCAGACAAGACTTGTGGATCGAGTGGGATGTCTGGTTAGGTAACACTCCTGGGCAGTTTGACATATTCGGCTTTACAGTCAACTACCAGTTTGAGGGTTATACCGACTTCACGTATTTCTACGTCCATTGGGGAAACAATATTCTGAACGGCGTGATGCCTTATTGCGATGAGTTTGGTCACATAATCCTTGATGGCTACGAGAACAGCAATGGCCTCTATATCTTCCCGCCGCTTACAGCTGTGCTCTACGGTATCGGTGTCTGGATAGTTCCCGATAACTGGGGGATTGCGCTACTTCTGGCGGCCCTAGGCTTTCTGACTGTGTTTCCGGTATTCGGTCTCGGAAAGGAGTTGTCTGGCAACAGGCATGTTGGTGAAGTTGCGGCGTTGACCTACCTTCTCGCCCCGAATGTTCTTTTTCATATCACCTATCTCTGGACAAATCCCCCTCCCTTCATTTTCTTCTTCTTCTCGGGCTTCTACATGCTTGTGCGCGGGAAACGTCATACAGGAACCTTGTTGATAGTAACAGCTGCTCTCTTCAAGCAGACAGCTTGGTTCTTGGGGATTCCGTTGGTCGTCTACCTAATCATGAAGCCCCGGACGCCCCAAGCCAGATCTGACTCAGAGAACGAGTCGCAGAAGGAAGTATCTGAGAATGACGAAAGTGAAGGACAAGAACCGCGCCCCGAAGCCAACCCAGGTCGTCTGCAACGCTTTGTCGACGCTGTCACAGAATACCTAGACCTAAGCAGGTTTCTCGTCAGCGTGGCTATTGTCCTGATATTCATGGCCGCTGTGATGTTTCCCTTTGTGGTGGCTCAGCCTTACTTCTGGTCGTACATGCGTCTGGCGGCGGGTGGCTTCCCACTAGAATCCTTCACGGAGCCCCCGGGTTATGGCAGCCCGATACGGCTCCAAGTACTACCTGTAATCGCAAGGCTTCCCGAACTCGCTGAGGCCTTAGACTATATCGTCTTCTCTGGCGGTCTACTGGCGTTAGGGGTCATTGCAATCTCTGCTCTCATGGTGCTGGAGCCAAAATACACTGGTCAATCTAAGGTGTACCTTCGCCGGATACTATTCTACACTCTTCTACTGATGCTATGGGTGAACCTGACTGGCCCGAGAGGTGTATACAAGTACTACTTCACTTTATTCGCTCCTTTCTTCTCCATATTCTCTTCAGCAACAATGTGTGTAAGCATGAAGGAACGAATCCCATTCTCGACGCCTATGATTTGGGTGCCGCTCCTCCTCAGCATTTCGATTCTGATTCCTCACAGGAACATCTACTTGATGTATGTCATTTTCATCCTCGTCGGGTACGTCCTTGCGCGATCATTCGGTCAGGCTTGGCAAGCAGCGAAATCTCCTGTCCGTAGGATTAGTCGAAGAATCGGCCCGGTCTTGGAACCCACCCTTTTACGGATGTCTAGTCTTAGGGATAGAGCAATTGCCTATGCTTACCCCGATAGAGTCGCGCCGGAGGCCTAGGAGAATGGCTGGTCAAGCTAGTCGTAGATTGAGTCGTTTCTTGGCCCTTATTCATGAGCACAGCCTGATTCTGGTTGTGGTAATAGTTGCTGCAGTGGTATGGATGTGGGTATTCAATAGGGCGGCTACCGAGTTCCTTGCGAATCCAAACTGGCCCCGCGCAGTCTGGAATGGAGAAGGCAGTATCAACCTCTTCGGCTATTCAGTCAGCTACCATCTTGAGGGTTGGGCCGACTACGACTATTTCTACGTTTCATGGGGGCAGCAAATGCTCAGTGGTCACATGCCCTACACAGATGAATTCAATCTGCTGGTTCGTCAGGGTTCCGACTACAATGTTATCTACTTCTTTCCGCCGCTTTATGCCTACATGTGCGCATTTGGTGAGATTACGCAACCAGACATCGGTATCGGCCTACTAGTTTCGGGTTTTGGATTCCTCACAGCTTTTCCTGTATATGGCATAGGATCATTCCTGTCAATGAA
>JBHLOD010000129.1:0-1714 GCA_048940825.1 Promethearchaeota archaeon
GGGCTTGCGGGAATCATATTGCTGGGTGCAGGATGGAGAATGACCTATGAAGCATCGCGTTGGCCAGAAAGAAGACAACAAGAGGCCTAGGAAGCAGCGCGTTTGGCTATCTATCCAGAACTCTGTCATCGAATACCTTCGCTACTATCTTCCACTTGCCGTCAATCCTTAGAAGCAAGATGTAGTCAGTGATTTCTCGCGCTTCGCCCCCTCTTTCGTAGTGCCAGAGAAGCTTGACAGAAGCCGCATCACCAGTTCTATCAACTGCTTGGATCGTGCCATTCTGTGACACGTTATTTCTCGCAGATTCAATCTCTTCAGCACTCAGATTCGGCCTTGTTTCTAGAATGGTCACATTCTGGAGTTTCTTTCTCTGAGGATCATAAGATATCTTCAGACCGTCCAGATCCCATGCACTCTCACCTTTGTGAAAGTCGAAATCTACTACTCCGTCAACATAGTTTCGTACCGTCTGCTTGACACGCTCGATTTCGTTGTAGGCTCCGTTCTCCATGATAGATACCAACCCACTCGGTCAGACTGTTGCTTGAGTTATCTCGATTTCCTCCGACGCAATCCCTTTGCGCTGCACCTCAGAAACGCGCCCAGTTAACACCCTTTATTAGAATAGTTAACGATTGTATTACCAAGCTGATATTGGGGTATTATGTTGCCTATCGGGAAACACAAACCAACACTGGGTCAGGTTGAGCTAGATATCATGAGATCCTTCGGTTGGAACGTAGTTGAGCTCGAAACCAACCTCTATGAGCGATATCTACGGATATCGGTCGAACGCTCCTTGGTCACTCTTGAAATGTTCAGAGCCGCTCTTGGAGAGATGGAGGCCAAGGGTTATGTTTCTCGAGAGCGTATTCACGGTGAGAGGGCGTTTAGAAGACTTCTTGCAGAAGAAGATCTACCTCAAAGCATTCTTCCTCGTGCTCCCCTAGATGAAATGAACTTGGTTATAGGGAGTTTGAAAGCCAAGCTCAAAGAGAAATCCAGAAGAACGCCCGTGATTCAATGGAGCCCTCTAACTGAGGATACTTCATAGCTCTCTGATGCAATTCGTAGAACTACCGCTTCCAGAGACTACCCAACATCTAGATTAACGATAGTGAATGACCTCTCGATAGAAATGCCACGTGTAGTACATTTCGAGATTGCAGCGGATGATGCGGAGAGGATATCCAAGTTCTATCAGGACGTCTTCGTATGGACTGTTCAGAAATGGGAAGGTCCAATAGAATACTGGTTCCTCATGACCCGGGACGAGAAGGAGTCCGGAATTGACGGGGCCTTCGGAATGCGTCAAGGTGAAGAGGATGGTGTTGTCAACACCAACGATGTTGATGATGTCGACAATTACTCAGAGCTGGTCAAGAAGAACGGTGGAGAGATTGTACGTCCAAAACAAGTGATTCCTGGAGTAGGATATCTCGCCTATTTCAAGGACACCGAAGCTCTCGAAACGTGTACTTCAGTGACATGAAGGGTTGGCAAATGAAGAGTGATTCATGAGAGAGCAGAATCAGCTCGTGACCAAGCATGAAAGCAGCTCCGCCTTTACCCGTGCTTGACTGGGGCACGCTGGCCCATCTATGTTTCTGAGAAGTCTGCCGGAGAAGACGCTTGGTCTTCTAGGAGTTGTAGAAGAATACTCTACTATGCCAGAATATCTCTCATAGTGATGAAGAAGAGAGAGGCGGGA
>JBHLOD010000129.1:1724-5179 GCA_048940825.1 Promethearchaeota archaeon
AGAGGGCGGGATGGCCCCTCTTCTGGACCAAAGCTAACGGACTTCGATAAGCCACAAGGCATATTCCACCAGCATGTTCGCCTGTTCATCCGTCAGTGCCCTACAATCGCCTACTCAGACTCTTCTTCTCTTCTGAAGATGTTCAACCTTGACTCTCTCAGTCGAAACAGGAACGTGTATACGACTGACACATGTACAATCGGGCGGGGATCGGTCTCTCTTGGCTAGCCCGTTGCTCCACTCAGAAACTCCTGATCACAGTTCTGGCATCTAACAACCCCAGTTCTTATTGCATGTTGTGGTCCATAGAGGTATGTCGCTCCGCAACGCGGGCAAAAGAGCCGTTTATGGGCAGTGTTCGCTTTTTCCCACCAATAGTCTGTCTGCTCCTTTTCAATCCAGAGCTCATCTTCAGGAGGTATAGCAGAACCGTCTATCCATGTTTCTGATATACCTGCCCTCGAAAGCTTGGCCCATCCCCAGCGTGCACCCAGCAATGTGATTGCTACAACCCCGACCAACAGGAGAACTACAGGATCAATGACTACAATCACCTCGAGTATATCATGTTCGGTGTTGCCGGAGCAGATGTTGTACGCCACGATGTTGGCACCTGAACCAGAGAGGTAGATACCAATCCTGTTGTTGTTGCAGGTATTGTACATCACGGTGTTGGAATCTGAGTGACCTAGAAAGATGCCATCTTCGAAGTTTCTGAAGCAGGTGTTGTCGGTGACTGTGTTGGAATCTGATTCATCGAGGGAGATGCCAATCTCGTTGCTGTTGCAGTTGTTGTTGTCCACGGTGTTGGCATCTGAAACATCGAGGGAGATGCCAATCCTGTTGTTGCTGCAGAAGCTGTTGACCACGGTGTTGTTCCGTGAGAAAAAGAGGGCGATGCCAATCTCGTTGCTGTTGCAGTTGTTGTTGTCCACGGTGCTGGAATCTGAGTGACCTAGAAAGATGCCATCTTCGAAGTTTCTGGAGCAGGTGTTGTCGGTGACTGTGTTGGAATCTGATTCATCGAGGGAGATGCCGATGTCGTTGCTGTTGCAGTTGTTGTTGTCCACGGTGCTGGAATCTGAGTGACCTAGAAAGATGCCATCTTCGAAGTTTCTGGAGCAGGTGTTGTCGGTGACTGTGTTGGAATCTGATTCATCGAGGGAGATGCCGATGTCGTTGCTGTTGCAGGTATTGTTGGCTATCACATTGTAATCAGCTGTGTACAGGAAGATGCCCACGTTATTGGCAACACAGAGGTTGTCCAGTATCTGGTTTCCAGTGCTCTCTCCTCTTATACAAATTCCATACTCAATATTACCTTGGCAATCATTCTCTTGTACTACCGTGTCAAAGCCCAACCAGAAGTGGATTCCTGCATCTTGGTTATTGTACACCCGGTTATTCAATACCATGTTCTCAAAGGTATTGGCACCAATCCCAATTCCATTCTCATTGCCAACACAGAGATTGCCGGTAACGAGATTTCGACTGCTGCTCTCACCATTCACGGCTATACCTTCGAAGGAGTTTTCAGAGCACGTGTTATCAGCCACCAAGATTGCATAGCAGTCCTCAAGCCGAATGCCAAAGTAATTACCATAGCATGTGTTATCACAGATTCGAGTGATGTAGGTTTTCTTACCATAGTTCACGTTGTAGAGGTAGATGCCTGCTTGTGAGGGGTAGCCAATCCTACCGACTATTGCACCTGTCACAGTACAACCACGAATGATGAAGTACGTGGAGGCAATGTCCCGAATCTCTATGCAACTGACATCAGCGTAATTAACATCGATATTGTAGTTCTCGATGATGTACGGATTCTCAGGAGAGCCATCGCCAGGCCATCCCTCTAGCAGAGCTGTGTCCGAGAAGTTGGCATCCCCATCAATCGCTATAGGACTATGAGGGGTGCCTGCAAGAAGCATTCCCCCTCTCTTAGTGTCTGAAACTGCGGTTGTTGACTGATGAGCGATCCCATCAAGATCTGCGACAGGCGTCACACTTACCGCTAAGGCCAACAAGAACATGAACGACGCCACTGACAAGAAGCATCTGCTGACCTTGTTTCTATCAGGCACGGGCTCTCTCTCTCCTCTCCTAATAGTGTTGAGATACAAGGAATCACTGCGTTCTCTCAGACAGACTGAGAGAGTCTTGAGGCTGTGTCATGGATATGACAACACTGTGAACCAGAGTACGTCCTGAGCTTTGTAAAAAACCTTTGAAGTTTTATTCTTTTAACGCGAACTAGATCCAACAAAACATCACTGACACATTTCAATCATTGAAATAACCAGAATCTCGTTTTCAGTCGGAATCTCTCCTAATACAATCCTTCTCATACTACTCTCAAGCTACTCCTCACGTTCCCTAACAGACCGCAGAGTCACCTTTACACTCGAATGCTCATCTGGTACCATTTAACCAAGTAGGAAATTTCTCATATTTCCATCCCAATCAAGGGAAAGGACTCCAATAATAGTTTAGCCACCAAACCATCCCTAGGAGTAATAGCAGAAAAGAGAAGCCTATCAGTACCCATTGCCAATCCACTCCTCTGGCAATTCCAGTTTCAGCAATACTTGGCTTTGTTTTGTTATATTCTCTTATTTCTGACAACATTTTCCATGCTATACCCAGCACCATGATTTCTGTGAAAATGATCACCAGGGAATGTTCAGGATGAAATGATATTATTGGAGAATATAAATACAGTCGACCTGATATCAAGATGATTATTAGACTCATAGCCACAAAGATAGTTCTGGGTCTCAAATTGTCAAATTCTATTATTCCTGACAACATTTTCCATACTGCACCTAGCGTTATGATTTGTGCGAAACTGATAAGCAGGAAAGTCACAGAATCATGTGTCAATCGTGCTATCCCAAACGCTAGACCTGATATCAAGATGATTATTAGACTCATAGCCACAAAGATAGGATTAGGTCTAAAGTGCAGATTCAAACTCTTCTTGATACCTTGAGGTTTCAAACTCCTCTTTAAACTAGGTGTCAGTGGACAGGGATTCGAAATCTCTATTCTTTCTCCTTGACCCATTTCAACCTCCTCATTATCTTATCGAACAAGTATCTGGACAGATCAGTAGGAGGTCTGTCATCTGGAATGAGAATCTCCCATTCCTCAGCAAGCTGTTGAAGTGTGTCTACGCATTGGTTGAAGTGGTCACATGTGCCGCAGTCGCCCTGATGGTCGAACCATGTCTGGACCCCAATCTTTGGTGAGTAGAGAATATACGTCTCCATGTTGTAGGCTGGACAAAAGCCAACAGCAATACCATAGCGTGTGTCAATGTGTCTTATCTTGATCCGGTTTATTGATGCTGCATGGCGAAGTAGTTTGTTGATTCGTGCTTCTGCAATTCGTTGAGCCTTGCTCACAAAAGGTCTTGATACGTTCAACTCATTGGCTATCTTATAGGGACGGAC
>JBHLOD010000130.1:0-5171 GCA_048940825.1 Promethearchaeota archaeon
CAATAGTTCACCCCTCAGATTAGGTTCGAAGACAGCGAGAGAACGGGAGAGTACAACCTTGAACAGGCGTCTATAGCGGATTCTGGAAACATACTCTCTGACAAAGTCAATCCCTGATTCACTGAGCCACCGATACAGGTCTGCGTCTGTCATTCTTGTGAAGAACCCATAACACTCATTTCTTGAGAGATTGTCCTCCTGCATTCGGAAGTAAGTGGCTTTTGATATCAACGCCTCAGCGAGCTTGACCGCGTGATGAAGGTAGAGGTCACTGAACATCCAATTCCTACTGAGAATCAAGGACTCCAATGAATGCAATGCCTTGAGCATGAAAGCACGGATGTAGTTCCCATTCCTATCACGCACAACTCTGTTGGTCATCATGACTCGTTCTGCCGGAAAGATACCAAGCTCAACGCCACTGAAGTGTGCATCTCTAATGAGATAGTCAGTCTTGTCTATATCCAGAGGGTGGTCTACGAATTCTGAAAGTAGACAGACTACAGGGTCTTTTGACCTACGTCTGAGCACCTCCACTATGAGCTTGGGCTCGATGCCATTTTGAGCGAGAATGTCCGACAGACCACTGTTCATTATCAAGAATGTGCCGAGGTCCAGATGGTCTATGCCAGCCCAACTATGGAGGGCATAATCGATGGAATGTGATGTCGGCGGATGGCCCACGTCATGCAAGAGAGCTGTTGCCCTAAACAGCTTCTGCTGATGGGCATCAAGCAGATTTGATAGAGGAATGAAACAGGGGTCATCCAAGTCCTCGCAGTAGTTCACTACTCGAATACATTTCTGAGCCAGGAAGTTGGTTCCGATGCAGTGTTCAAAGCGTGTGTGTGTCGCGCCTGGATAGACGAGATGCGCGGGACCTAGCTGTTTGATGAATCGGAGTCTCAACATCTCCCAGCTGGAGATAATGTCCAGCTCATGTGGCTCAAGGAGGATGGCTCCATACAGAGGGTCCTGAATCGCCTTCTGCCGAGTATGCTTCTCTCCTAGAGAGAGCAGGCGATTGTGAGTTTCAATCTTCTCCTGCATCTCCCTGAGGGCCCTTCCCTTCTTCGCCTTTGCAGAGGATATTTCCCTCTCACGAGCCCCAGTGAGACGGATGAGTCGGATTATCTCCTTGTCGAGGTCACTGGCTCCGTCGTCAATCGGTTGAATCGAAAGTCACCCGCGCCGACGTTTGTTCTCGCTGTTATTTAAGCCATGACATCAGAAAGGAACGGAGAAGACTACGACCCTAACTCTGTAGACCTCCTGATCCTTTCTCGAGCAGCACTGTATGCAATTGTGTTCTCAACCTCCATTTCTCTACAGTAGTCGTCAGGTGTACAATAGCCCCATCGTCGTAGGGCTCCACAGGACGGAGCGCGTAGTGCTTTGTAGAATGGGGGCTCAATCAAGTTGGCGGTCACTAAGTAGTCTGCAACAATCTTGATGCTGTTCTTTTCAAGAGCGTTTCTTATGCAAGGGGGAGATCTGTCCAATAGTTTCGGATTGATGAGCCGAAACAAACGACTCCAGAGTAGACACTTTTTGGCCGAGTATAGAAAGTCACATCGGGGACAGAGGCGTTGCTCTATTGAGAGCCTGCAGAGTTCATTGCGACTCTCTTGAGTAAGTCCTGTCTTGCGCAGAAGGTGGAACTTGATGTCAGTGAACCATTCAGGAGTGAAAGAACCGAATTCGGTGATGAAAGACTGAAGCTCCTCCACCACCTCCTCGTAAGAGCCAATCCAGCTCTCCTCGTTCAGGACAAATCGTCTTTGACCTCCGCGCATCACAATCCCAGACTTTCATGAAGCAAAGTACATCTTAAACGCATCACCTTGATTTCAAACTCGCAAAGGAACTCAAGGGTTTCTAACATTCAATAGTTGTTCGAGGAACTCTTAAATTGTGCAAGCCAAGTTCAACAGTTCGGCACTCCCCCGCCCATTCAATCGAGGTCACTCTCTGATGACCCAGCTCAATCTAGTAACACAAGTTTCCTTCAAAGAGGCCATCACATCACTTGAGTTGGCCAACCTATCTGAGAGTGGGAAAGATAATATTGTAGTCTCTACGATGAATGGAGACCTCAGAGTATTTGACTTTGTACCTGGAAAGAAACCAAAACTGAAAGAGATAGCCAAGACAAGTGGATTGCCTCCTGTTGCTGTCCTTGATGTCGGGGACGTGTTGGGCAACGGATCACCGGACTTCGTTGTTGCAGGACTCGATAATCAACTGCGCCTCCTGGTCTTCATGGATGGCAAGCTTCAGGTCAAGAGCTCCACTCCAATTGGTACGCTGCCAACTTCATTGGTGGTCACAAATGTAATGGATGATACCAGCGCCGAGGTGATTGTGGCCACGAATGACAATGCTCTCAGATGCTATGGATGGTTTGATGTGGTTTTGGACAAACTTGCGCACAAGGTTGTGGAGAGTCCCGTCTTCTCAATGAGACCCTTGTCCATCGCAAGCATGCCCTACAGCCGATTTGTCTTTGGAGATGAAGGCGGCTACCTCTATGTGTATCAGTATGCAGACGACAGACTGCACGAGATTGAGAAAGTCAAGGTTGGCGGCGAAGTTCAGCTGGTTGCTACCGGCTCAATTACAGGGGGAAGATACGATGAGGTTGCTACTGTTTCTGATGGGAGAACACTTACACTCTTTGGAGTAGAGCAACAGTCGCTGGAGAGCATATTGAAGATAAAGACACCTGACGTAACTACCGCAGTGAAGATGGGAAGGATAATCGAAGGCAAGGCAGGGGGGCAGGTTCTGCTCGCTCTGCGTGATTCAACAGTGCTCCTACTCGGTTTTACGGGTCTCGAACTTGAGGAGATAGCTTCTTTGAAGACAGCTCCGAAACCGGGCGAATCTCTGGTGGCATTTGGGGATATTGACGGAGACTCCTCCATGGAGATTGTGCAAGCTGTGGGCAACAATCTGTATGTGATTGAAGTGGAGAATGAGTAGGCTCTAGTCGAGTTGGGGCATATAGACCTCGTCAGGCTGAAGAATTCTGATTGTCTTGGTCGGCGTCCTAGATTGGATTCCCGGGACTACTTCACTTTCAAGCCAGCCTTTGACCTTGGCTCGCGCTTTCTGAATGTCCTCTGCTTCAGCATTCATGTCGAATCTGATGAATAGATTGTAGGGTTCTCGCGTTGACAGATCTTTCTTTATCATTGCCCAGAAGGCCTTGGACCCTTCCGGAATGTCGATTCTTCCGATTATCTCGGACCAAGACTTCCCCTCAAGTCGCCTGGACACCATTGCGAGATCCTTCAGCTCAGAGACCTCTTTCAAAGCAGTCAACACAGACTCACCAGTCTTCGTGAAGTCTGTTATCTCTTCAAACTCAGCAACGAGATAGTGATCAGCTCGGAACTTGGGCATCGACTTGGGCTCCTGCATCTGTTGACGCGGCGGGCCATCATGTGCCCGCTCTTAAGTATGATGGTCTGTTGGGTCAGGTCGACCGCTCGATCTGACTCTTGTAGTGATAGTAACGATATGCGGCAGTAAGGATTCCCATGAGGGTCACAATGACAAGGCCCAACAATATCAACGTCAGGAGTGAGAATGCGACAAGGGTGAGAAGTCGCTCCGACCTAGCCCCCAATCCTACGTCCAGGTCAGTCGCACCAAGACTCTCAGCTCGCGCCCTAGTGTAGCTAGTCAGAAGCCAGCTAGTGAGGCACACCAAGACCCAGATTGAAACTGGGAGACTTAGGACAACGCCGGTTGGATGTGCCAAGGCAATTGCAGCCAGTACTATGAACTCTGAGACTTTGTCTAAAACCGAGTCAGTTAGAGCACCAGTGTCAGACGCAACGCCGGCCGTCCTTGCAATGGTCCCGTCAACTCCGTCAAAGAAACCCATCAGAAACACAAGCAATCCATAGAGGGGCTCAAAGTTGAACAAGATTAGCGTCAGCATCGCAACAATGGCAAGGAGTATTGTAAGGTATGTGACTGTGTTAGGCTTGACTCCTCTCCTCTGCAACGGCGCTGCAACACGAACTACCGCACCCCGGAAGACTCCACGAACTCGGTATTTGCTTGGCGACATCCTTCTTCACTCCAACAATTGTAGTCGATCATAGACAATGGCACTCTGTATTCTAGCCTTCCTTGGAACGATGGCGCGGCCAAATAACACTGCATTCTCTACGTGACAGTCGTCCTCTACTTTTGCTCCCTCACTGAGACTAACATTAGGACCCAGAAGGCAGCGGGACCCGACTGCCGAATCGGGAGAAATCAGCACCGGGCCGACTATGTGAGTTTCATTCCCGACAAGAGCCTCAGAACTAGACTCCCTGCAATCATCAGCATTCAAAATACGACCAGCCTGCACGAAGAGTCCCAACTCCGGAGAAGCCTCCACTCCTTGTAGAAGACGTTGGTTAGTTTCCAACACATCAAATATGTTGTCGATGTCAGACCAGTGTCCGGAAACTGGAACATGCGCCACTTCAAACCCTTCAGATATGATTTGATTCACTGCTGAAGATACACTTGCATGACCGTCTTCCAAAGCTTCTTTCAATTGGTCAACCAGAGGGCGTTCGATAATCAACATCATTACGCTTCTGCCGGTTTCATCATTGGACAGTCCATATTGATTGAAACCGACCACCGACCCATGCATACCTAGACGGACCAGGGTCCCTCTTTGTGCTGTCATATCCACTCCGATGGTCATGAACTGATTCTCTCTGCGCTTGTCATGAGCTGAGATGAGCTGAGATGCAATACTCGCATCTGCAACAAGGTCAGCAGGACAAAGGAGAAAGCGATCAGGTGGTGCTTCGCCCAGAGTGTTGATGAGAGTTGCTAGAGGTCCTTTCTCGTAGTCAGGTGCTGTCACAATCCGAATCTTGTCGGAATCAGACAATCCAAGCAGATGACTCTCAATGGTTTTGCCCTTCCAGCCAACACCGATGGTGAAAGAGTGCACCCCAGCAACCCGAAGTTCAGCAATAAGGCGCTCAATGAGGGATATACCTGCAACTGGAATGAGAGGTTTGGGGATTCTGTCAGTGAGAGGGCTCATCCTTGTGCCCCTTCCGGCAGCTAGAATGACCGCGTGTATGCCTATTCCTCCTTCAGAACTTCTACAAACGGCATGGTTCTTATGAGTGTTTGTCGGGAAG
>JBHLOD010000131.1:0-5169 GCA_048940825.1 Promethearchaeota archaeon
GACCATTACGAAGTATTATCCGTTCATCGACGATGAAACCAAATCAATACTGGACTCTCTTATGGAGGGAGCGAGTAGTTACTACGATTTTACCCAACGATTGTGTGAAGTGGTTCTGAATAATGAAGTTCCAATCAATCTTACCTATATTGCTGCTGTACAAGCATGGTGGTGTAGATTAGAAGAACCCATGAATCAAATTCAAGAGAAATACAAAGATGTACATTGGATCAAGCCATGGGGGCATGCTCATACCTCTTTTGAGAGTGATCAGATACGTTTTCACGACAGCGTTGTTACAGCAATAGAGAACTTAACGCAGGAATCTGTTGATGATTGGATCCTGACAGAACTTCACCTCTTGCATGCACACTATCATTGGCCTATGTTTGGTGACATTCCAAGTCTACTTGAACCAGTCGAAAAGGCAAGAGAACTGATAGCTGCTAACTCTCTTCTGAGATGTTTTGAAGCCCAAGCCTATTTCTATGATGGATGGTCAAAAAGAGCTGAGGGGAACATAGATAGCTCAGTTGCTACTTACAAAAGAGGCTTAGAGCTTGCAGAATCTCATGATGAATCCCTACACCGATACTTGAACCTGGGGGGTCTAGGAGATGTTTTGAAAAACGTCAGTATTAAGGAAGCTGCAGCCCGATTCGAAGAGTCCTACTCTGTTGTTCAAGACCTTGAAGTGCCCTATCTTGAAGGTGAGGTTCTGCATGACTCGGGTCTTGTGTTTGAAGCAGCAGGTGAATACGATCTCGCTATGGCAACCTATCTTGAATCATTGAAAGCTTTTGCACTCAATGAAAGGGAAAACTACCAATTCGTGGATTTGGCAAGAGTCAATATATTAATGGGCGAGGGTCAGAAAGCACTTTTACTGATTGACAGGTATTGCGAATATGTTGAACCAATCGAAACCATAATATGCCAACTTTTGAAGGCCTGGGCGTTAGCATCGACAGACAAGTTGGGTGATGCTGAACGTACTCTAGAATCTGCATACTCAATGATAATAAAATCCGGTTTAGAACCTATTTTGGGAGACTACTATCATATATCAGGAGTAATCGAGCTCAGAAAGGGAAATTTCTTAGATGCAATAGGAACTATTGAAAAAGCGTGGAAAATCGCAGAAAGAATGCCTTCGGGATTAAATCAAAATCTAGCTCTTCTTGATTTGGCACGAGCTGAAATTTCACTCAATAATCAATCAATAGATAGCACCAAAGTTGTGGCTCCAGGAAAATGGCTCTGTAAGCTTGAAGATTTTGCTGTGCAACGTGAATTGCCTGGCATAAGAATACAAGCCGCTCTACTCAAATCTGAATTGTATCAGAATCACGGTCAACTCAAAGATGCACAGGCGATACTGGCGGATGCATTGAATATTACTGACTCTCCAGGTGTCAATACTCTGCGAAAGAAAATCTCTTCTCGAATTGAGGAGATGAATCGTCTTTTGCATGATGAGGAGCTGGCATCATGAAGCCAATGGGGACCATCACAAAGTACTATCCCTTCATCGACGAGGAAACCAAAACCATACTGGATTCTCTCATGAAAGATTCGAGCAGCTACTATGATTTTGTACAGAAGATGTGTGATGTAGTCCTAACGAATGACGTCCCAATCAAACTGGCCTACATTGCCGCAGTTCAGGCTTGGTGGTGTAGAACTGAAAAATCTATGAAACTGATTCAAGAGAGATACAATGAGATATCATGGATCAGACCCTGGGGCTATTATCATGGGTCCATGGAGAGGGACCAACTACAGCAACATGACGCACTCGTTGGCTCAGTTGATAAGGCACTCGAAGGTTCTCCTGAGGAGTGGATAAAAACAGAGCTTCACTTGCTTCACGCGTTCTTTCATCATCCGTTTGGTGATGTTGAAGGTCTGTTGGAGCCACTTGAGAAAGCAAAGACATTGATTGATGCAAATCCTCAATTGAAATGCTTTGAATCCCTCATCTATGCATTCGAGGGCTTAGCAAAAGCGAGAGAGGGCGATAGGAAGGGATCCCTTGTCGACCTTCGAGGAGGCAGAGAACTTGCTGAATCGTATGATGATTCGCTATACAAGTACATGAACATGCTCCAAGAGGGAAACATCCTGTGCGCTCTTGATGTTCAGAATGCAACGCCGGTTTTTGAAGATCTCTATGACCTGGTTCAGGACTTGGAAGTGCCGTATCTTCTAGGTGAAGTTTTGAACGATTATTCAATCCTGTTTGAAGCAACAGGTGAGTTTGATCTGGCTATTTCAAGTCAATTTGAAATCATGGATATTCGTGCTGACCAACCTCCAAGTGACACTCTTTTCATACTACTTGCTCGGAGTTACGCAACACTGGGTGATGGTCCACACGCTCTTGAATGGATCAACAGAGGATTCGAAACTTGCGGTCCTCTTGACACTCCAACAATGTATAATGTAAAAGCTTGGGCATTGGCATTGCTAAACAGATTAGAGGAAGCCGAACAAACTCTAGAAATTGCACATTCTTTGACAATCAAATCAGGCTTGGAAGTTCATTTGGGGAACTACTATAATTTCGCAGGAGTTGTCGAGTTGAAGAAGGGCAATTTAATTGATGCCTTGGCCCTCTTTGAAAAAGCATGGGAAATTGCTGAACGACATCCAAAAATAGACCGAGAAAATCGTGCACTCCTGGAATTAGCTCGAGTTGAGATTTTGATTGACAATCAATCAATAGATAGAACGAAGGTTGCGGTCCCAGGAAAGTGGCTCTCCAAGCTTGAAGCACACGCATTAGAACGTGATTTACCTGGTATCAGAATGTACACAGCACTCCTCAAGTCAGAATTCTATCAGAACCATGGCCAACTCAAAGATGCACATGCAGTCTTAGTTGATGCTTTGGACATCACCGACTCCAAAGGAGTTGCGACCTTGAGGAAGAGGATTACAAGCCGAATTCAGGAGATTGATCATCTTCTGCGAGAGAAGGAGTTGGTTTCATGAAACCAATGGGGACCATCACGAAGTACTATCCGTTCATCGATGATGAAGCACAGTCCATTTTGAACTCCCTCATGGATGAATCGAGCAGCTACTACGATCTAGTGCAGAGTCTATGTCATGTTGTCCTTGAGAGTGACGTTCCAACCTATCTGGCTTACATAGCAGCAGTTCAGGCCTGGTGGTGTAGACTTGAGGATGAAATAGGGCTCATAAATCAGAAATTCAAGGACGTTCCTTACATAGTTCCATGGGGACACATTCATGCTTCTTTTGAGAGAGATCAGATACGATTTCATGACATTGTTGTCCAAGCCATAGAGAATCTGATGGAAGAGTCT
Source organism: Promethearchaeota archaeon (assembly GCA_048940825.1). Lineage (GTDB taxonomy): Archaea > Asgardarchaeota > Thorarchaeia > Thorarchaeales > Thorarchaeaceae > SMTZ1-83. The sequence goes on from JBHLOD010000131.1 coordinate 3,336, forward strand.
ACAGAGGATTGGATTCTTACCGAGCTTCACCTTCTGCATGCCCACTTCCACTGGCCCATGTTCGGTGACATCCCGAGTCAACTCGAACCAATTGAAAAGGCTAGGGAACTTATAGCAAAGAACCCTCTTCTGAGATGTTTTGAAGCTCAGGCCTGTTTCTACGAGGGATGGGCAAGAAGGATTGAAGGCGAAAAGGAGGACGCAGTTGCTGTCTTCCAAAAAGGCATAGAACTAGCAGAAGCCTATGATGAATCCTTACACAAGTTGTTGAACCTCGCATGTCAAGCCGAGGCTTTCAAGAACATCAGTATCAAGAAGGCGATTGACGGGTTCGAAGAGTCCTATCAGCTTACTCGCGAGCTTGAAGTGCCCTATCTAGAGCAGCAAATGTTGCATGACTCAGGCCTCGTGTTTGAAGTCGCAGGTGAGTACGACCTAGCAATCTCATGCTATCTAGAATCAGCAAAAGTATACCAATTCAATGCTGAAGGGTACCAATCTGCGCCAATCAGTAGAGTCTACATTTCTCTTGGTAATGGTGAAAAGGCTCTGGAACTGATTGACTCTTATACTGAGGACTCTGGAGATCTTGGGTTTCTGATTCCATATTTACAGAAGGCAGCTGCCCTGGCCCTCCTCAATAGAGTGGATGAAGCTGAAGAGAATCTTGCTGAGGCACACAAGCTGGTCATCAAGAGTGGGTTAGATCGAGCCTTGGGAAGGTTTTACCACGTTGCAGGATTGGTTGAACTAGCGAAGTGTGATTACCTATCTGCCATGGACTTCTTCGAGAAGACTTGGGATATCTTCGAACGAGTGGGTCAGGTTAATGGTGAGCAGAATGTGGCGCTTCTTGGTCTCGCAAGAGCTGAGAATCTACTAGACACTCAGACCTCCGATGCCAAGACAACTATCACGCCAGGAAGGTGGCTCTCCAAGCTTGAAAAGTATGCAACTGAACGTGACCTGCCTGGAATCAGAATGCAGGCTGCTATGCTGAAATCTGAGTTCTATCAGAATAATGGTCAACTCAAGGATGCCCGGGCGATTCTAGAGGACGCATTGGAGATTAGCGATTCTAGAGGGGTCGCGACGCTTCGGAAGAGAATTTCAGACAGGATGCAAGATATTGATCGATTGATGGTTGATGAGTTATCTCCTTAGAATTGACAATAATGTTTGCATGCGGTCATTTCAGTTCTCCAAGAATGGCGTCTTGCGCCTCTTCAATTGCGGCATCCTGTCGCTTGCTAAGACTCTCTGCTTGTTTGCGAATGTTAGCAAAGAGATCCTCCCTTGAAGATATTGCCCCCTCCACAAGTGCGGCCGCAGCCTCGGAACGACTTTTGAAAATCCCAATGGCAACCATTGAATCCAGGGTTTCGACGACCCGTTTGTTCATTCTAGCTACAACAGGAATGTCCCGTTCCTCTCCTTCAAATCCTGCTGCAGAGATGTTCTTCAACACTCTCTCACGCAGAGTGGTCCGTTTTGGTTTCTCCTTCTTTTCAGACACTGGAACTAACCCGAGTTGTAATATGTTCAATCTGTATTTAAGATTGTGTATCGTGTATCTTCCTTACGTCTTCTGCTCCATATTATACTTTTCGGAATAATCATGGAGAGAAAGGGGCTTGTGCTAGCCCCTTCGTTCTTTCCCATCTAAACATATAGTTGGATGTAGCCCACAACCTCTCCCGAGTCGCCATCTCCTAGGATGGTACCGTGAAGAAGATTACTACTCTGGAAGAAGCCGCAAGATGCTCCCTGGCTGACCTAATCCCCACGAGTGAAGCACAAACAACTCACCATTTACATCATGTTCCTTCATTGA
>JBHLOD010000132.1:0-2151 GCA_048940825.1 Promethearchaeota archaeon
AGGTCTTTGTGCTGAGAACAGGCAAGAAGCTGAGGGAGGCGGTCTAGATGGATTTGCAGCGAGTTGTGGCTCTATTAAGGAAGAATATGAAGAAGCTATTCAGAGACAAAGGCACTCTGTTTCTGCTGATACTATTCCCTGTTGTCCTCACCACGGTCTTCGGATTCGCATTCGGAGGAATTGGTGAGTCAGGACCACAGAGCTTCGAGATTGGAGTGGCCAATTTGGACGACTCATCAGGCAACTCAGAATGGGCCAATGGGTTATTGTCGAATCTTTCGGAAAATGAAGGAGTTGTCTTGGTCTTGTATGATGATAACGAAACAGGACAGGCAGAACTCCTCCAGGGCAACATAGACGCCCTGATTATTATCCCTGCTGGGTTTGGCGACAGCTGTCAATCCTATTGGTCGTTTCCCTTGAATGGAAGCAGTTGGACAAACACATCAATAGGACTCTACCTCGATAGTGGATCACTATTGGCAACCATTGCAGTCCCTCCGATAGTTCAGCAGGTCTTTCTAAGTACACTCTTCGGAGATGCCCAGGTGTCAGTTGATGTTCCGGTTAAACTCACAGAACCTCAGTTCATATCTGCAGACGCATTCTCACAATGGGACTTCATGGTGCCAGGCATGTTTGCTTTCTCCGCGATTTTCATCACCGTCATCGTGGCACAGTCGACGACGGTGGAGAGAAGTGAGGGACTTCTCAGAAGAATGTCGACGACTCCCTTGACATCTTCAGAGTACATGCTCAGTCAGACCATTTCCTACATGACCATCTCTGTTCTTCAGGTTGCAATGATATTTCTGACATCCTATCTTATCGGCTACAGACCCGCCACAGGAATATTCGGAATTGGATTTGCACTAGTGATACTTGCAGTCTTCTCACTATCTTGCGTCGGTTTGGGGCTTATTGCAGCGACATTCTCGAATTCAGCAGATGGGGCTACGGGTCTAGCATTCATGATTGCCATGCCTCAGATGTTTCTTGGAACATTCATGCCACTCGGCGGAATTGCTGAAGCAATCGCTTCCATTATGCCCAGCAAGTATGTAACCGATGCGCTAACTACTCTGTTTCTCAGGGGTGCTGCGATTACCTCTCTCTCCATCTGGATAGATCTTGCTCTAGTAGTCACGGCTGGTGTCGCAGTGGTACTTGCTGGAACTCTTGTCTTCGAGAAACGGGGTAGAGGAAAGTAGAATGGAACTCTCTGATTTGGTTGAGGGGTACGAGCTTCTGCGCTCCACCTCTCAACTCGACCCACTATATTCAGAAACGGGACGGACTGTCCTCCTGCATAACGACGGATCCGTTAGAGTCTATCTAACAATCGGACCAGATAGATGGGATTCAATTACTCTCGAGATTGATATCTTCATGGGAGTCAGCCCCAAGCTAGCACCGGCGCAGTCTGGATCAACTGGCGATAGTGTTGACGATGTACAACTATCACGGTCCCAACTGATTGATTGCATCTCATACATAGAATACATGCTTCGTCTAGAGGAGGCGGGGTTCAAACTGGAGATTGTATTGGACGGATGTATTTGGACTGCCCGGAGTCCTGTTAGACATAGGCCCGATTTCAATCTCTTCAGGATAATCGCGCCTCCAGAAGAAAGTGAGTCAGGGTGATGTGAATGAACGAAGTCACAGAATTGAGACAGGAATCTAATGATTTGGAATACGGAATCTTGAGTTCCGTTGGTTACCAACTGGCCTCAATATCAAGACGAGCATTGGCTCAGATGATTGATTTCGTGATATTATCGATAGTCTTCATAATAGCTACCTATCAGGTGAAAGGAGTCTGGCTCATGTTACCAGGCGACCACCTATGGATCATCTTCGATCCTATCTGTGGAGTGTTCTTGATAGCTATCTTCACCTATTTCATAGGGATGGAGGGACTGTTTGGGTTCACTCTTGGGAAACGCATCACTAGAATTCGTGTCGTCAGCGAAGAAGGCAGGAAGATAACCATGAAGCAATCTGCGATAAGGAATCTATGCAGACTGATTGATGGCATTGCGTTTTTTCTCATTGGAATAAGAATCGCAAGAATGTCTCCACTGTTTCAACGCTATGGCGACAAGTTTGCTCAAACGGTCGTAGTCCGATACCATCAATGATTGGATT
>JBHLOD010000132.1:2251-5160 GCA_048940825.1 Promethearchaeota archaeon
ATCACAAAAAGAACTTGGAACATTCGAGAAGTATCTGCCTCTTTGGGTTGCCATATGCATGGCCGCCGGAATTCTTCTTTCGCTCACCATACCCGGCATAGGAGAAGCCATTGATTCTTGGAAGATAGGCAATATCTCGGTGCCTATTGGGATTTGTCTGTTCCTGATGATGTATCCTGCAATGCTCAACATTCAAGCGTCTGAGCTAAGGAAACTCGGCAAGAACCCGAAACCGATCATTCTAACATTGTTCTCGAACTGGATTATCGCGCCCATAGTTGGATTTGCTCTTGCAAACCTCTTTCTAGCTGGTAATGCACAACTGATAGTGGCTATAATCCTGCTATCCTCAAGTCCCTGCACTGCAATGGTCTTAGTCTGGGGCTACTTGGCCGAGGGGAACCAAGAGCAAAACGTTGTAAATACAACGCTTAACACAGCCACGATAATCGTCCTCTATGCGCCCATTGTTGCACTTCTCACCGGCATTTCAGCTATACCTATCGACAGATGGGCATTGTTTGTTTCAGTTCTTGTATTCATTGGAATTCCTTTGTTGCTTGGAGTTGTTACAAGGAAATCACTTGTTCCTTGGAAGGGACTAGAATGGTTCGATGAACAATATCGTCCAGCCGTAGGCAAATTGGCATTGCTAGCTCTTCTGACTACTCTGGTAGTACTATTCTCGTTGAATGGGAGAGTCATGCTAGAGAATCCCGACCTACTAGTCCTCGTTTCAGTTCCACTCTTGATTGGATTTGCGTTGGTAGTTGGTTACAACCTCTTGGTAACAAGAATGGCCAACCTTGCATACCGTGAGGGTGTTATCACTGTCATCATTGGCTCGTCAAGCCACTTCGAGATTGCCATAGCAACAGCGATTGCAATCTATGGAGTTGGATCTATTGCTGCACTTGGCACAACCATGGGTCTCTTCTGGGAAGTGCCAGTGATGCTGGGGATTGTCTACTTAGGCAAGTACCTGCAGAAGAGAAACTACTGGAAAGGAAAACCTATGTAGTCTTGAATCAGTCAAGACTGGGTGGTCTATCAGCTGTCCCTTACCAGAATGCCTGTATAATGAGAGATGCCGGATGAGTATCAACAAGGAGAACAAATGGAGAACAGATTTTCACAAAGCACTTGGCAATCCTGTCAGGCTAGATATTGTTGACTTTCTCTTGGGGGGTGAACAATGCCAGTGTGATATCTTCCCCAGAATCGGTCTTGCTCAGTCAACAGTTTCGACTTATCTTGCTCAACTGGTCAGAGCCGGCATATTACGAGTTCGAAAGGATGGTGTCCGGAAGCTCTACAGGATTAGCAGCAAGAGCGTTGAAAGAATGATTGAGCAGACTCGCAGGCTTGCTCAAGAGATGGCTAGTCTATGAGGTAGAGAGAAGTAGAGGCGGTGGTGATAGAGTATTTCAGGGACTATCCATTGCTCATTGCTTGGCATGCTTTCATTCACATCCTCAGGCATAATTCTTTTGGGCCAGTTCAAACATAGTCCCCCAGAAGTAGGACGGATTTTCTGTATGAAGCCCATGTCCAGCCTCAGGTAGGATAAGGAGCGGGAGCTGCGCTTCCCGTACCTTGCTCTCAGAGGTGTAGACTCCCTTGTTCTTCTCACCGAAGATGAAGTATACAGAGAAGTCAAGATGTGCCATTAGCCTAGTCAGCAAATCACCTTTCACGGACGTCGGTACCAAATCCCTGCATGATGCCCATATAGTGAATGGCCCTGCTTCCCGGACCGCGGCCACATACTGCACGAGGAACTCATCCTCAGAGTCACCGAGTATCCCTTTCGACCATGACTCAAAGCTGAGTTCGAAATCAGAGAAGGCCATCTCTGCAACTTGTGAAGAAAGAAGGGCATCTCCGGCATCAAGATTCCCCTCCAAGTAGAACAAGAGTCTGAGTGTGGTTCTTCTGGGTTTCTGACAAGCCAGCTGTTCGATTAGCGAGATAGCGATTGGACCGCCCATTGAATGAGCCAGAATCGAGAGGTCTTTGACCTGCTCTTTCTCCAGTATCGCGGCCAAGAACTTGGCCTGCTGCTTCATTGTGTATGCCCTGACCTTATCACTCTTGGAGGAGTCCCCATGGCCAAGTAGGTCGGGAACAATCCATGAGAATCTGTCCAGTGAATAGGTCTTGAAGTGCTTCGGGAACCACTTACGATTGTCTCCCAGTCCATGTATGTAAAGAATCGTCGTAGATTGCGCCGGGTTCCGATGTAAGTAGTATACTATGGTACCAAAGTCTGTTCCAATGTACCTAGTCACTAGACTGGGCATTGCGTGAAGACAGTAGCGAAGGGCTCAATTGACTTTTTCCTTTGCTCGTTGTGACCCGCAATCGGTGCGAGATGACCCGATAGATCATCTGATACTACACACTATGTACTAGAGTGTTGAAAGATGGAAACCCACAGTTCAAAACCAATCCCGCCGTAGATAGGCGTGGAAAGGCTTGAAAGAACCAAGTTTGATGATTGAAAAGGCACGGTCTGAAGACACAAACGCGATAGTGCGGGTGATCAATGAGGCCAATCGAGAAGCCTTTGGTCGAATAATCCCGAAGGAGCACTTCAGAGAGCCAATCATTACGCGCGAGGAATTTGACGAACAATCAGAGAGAATGGCATTCTATGTGAACAGACAGAATGAGAAGGTGGTAGCAGTCGCAGCTCTGGGGACGGAAGAACAAGAATGCGGCCGAATCCGCTGGGTCTATGTACTCCCCAAGTACCAGAAGCAGGGTGTAGGTACTGCCCTAATCGCTTACATAGAGAGATTGGCAAGAGAAACAGGTTTCAAGAAGATAAGACTGGTCACCGACAACGGAGCAGAGTGGGCAATCAGATTCTACACGAAACTGGGATACAGACTGGTCAGGAGGGT
>JBHLOD010000133.1:0-5142 GCA_048940825.1 Promethearchaeota archaeon
CACATCGAACTTGTGATCAAGGAACGTATCGGAGGAATCCCACTTAGCACACACAGAATGCCACTGTCCATTCTTATGCAGCATCTGGAAAATCAGACTGGCGGCCTCGCGATTCTACTGGCCGTGCAACCAAAGAGCATTCAGTTTGGAGAGGGACTCACTCCGGAGATACATGATACTGCTCAGAAGATTATTAGCACCTTGAAGACCCTGTTGGTACAGCATTTGAGAGGACTGGAAGATGTACAGAACGATTGAATGGCTAGATGACACAAATGCGGTCAGACTTGTCGATCAGACGAAACTGCCTCTTGTCACATCACATATTGTTACTTCAAGTCATGAACGGATTGCTCAATCAATCAAAGTAATGGAAATTCGCGGCGCTCCGGCCATTGGTGCAGCTGCAGGAATGGGAATGGCTCTCGCGGCCCTAGAAAGCAAGGCAAGAACGAAGGAGGATTTGCTTGATTCTCTTGAGAAAGCGGCGGTGACTCTCAACACAAGGCCGACGGCGGTGAACTTGACTTGGGCCACGTCAAGAATGTTGGATGTAGCACGAGGTACTGAGGCTGGCGTGGATGCGATTGTGCAGAGGCTAATTGACGAGGCAAGGGAAATCGCTGAAGAGGACGTCAGAATGTCCAGAAGCATGGGGGAGAACGCTCTGGCTTACATAAAACCCGGATTCACTATTCAGACAATCTGTAATGCCGGATCCTTGGCAACGGTCCATTTGGGAACTGTAGGCGCAGTGGTTCGAGTTGCTCACGAGAAGTACAATGGTGATATCAAGGTCTATGCCGCTGAAACTCGCCCAAGACAACAGGGTGCACGTCTCACAACCTACGAGTTCATGGAAGACGGCATAGATACCACATTGATAACAGATGGAATGATTGGGACTGTGTTCAAAGAAGGTCGGGTCGACTGCTGTGTGGTTGGTTCAGATAGAACTTTCAGAACCGGCCACGTCACCAACAAGATTGGCACCTACACCATGGCAATTACGGCCAAGTATCACAACATCCCCTTCTATGTGGCAATTCCTATGTCCACAATTGATTGGGAAACCGACCCAGAAGACGTCGTGATTGAGGAGCGGGATCCGAACGAGATTCGCGTTATCAATGGTGAGTACATCACAGTTCCTGATGCAAAAGTGTACAATCCGGCGTTCGACACCACTCCTCCCGAGCTAATCACTGCAATAATCACAGACAAGGGTGTCGTCGAGAGCCCGAACGAAGAGAAGATGCTTCGCCTGCGCGAGTCTTAGTCACTTCCTATGGAAGTCCTTAAGAGCAGAACCAATCAGAACCCTCTGGGGCGCGTAGTCTAGTCTGGATAAGGCACCAGCCTTCGGAGCTGGGTATCCCAGGTTCGAATCCTGGCGCGCCCGCCATTGATTTCCAGAAGGCAAGTTCCAGCTCTGCCCAAGACTGCTCTTGAAACAAGAAATCCTGTCAATTCCGACTGCAACATGGTCAGAATACCGAGCAAATGGGACTCTGAAAGATGTTGTTGCGGAGGCGAATTGCGGACTGAAGTAGACTACCACGACGTCGAAGATGTTATAAGGATAGTTAACAATAGTTAACGTCCGAAGGAATTGGGAGGTTAGCTAATGAATAAGCATCATTATGCCTTGGTCTTAGGAACAATAGGACTACTCATAGCGTCAGTGGTACCAATGGTAGCAGCGGCACCGGCGGTTCGAGCCGAAGAGGCACTGTTAGCTGATGGTACCGCCTGGGATACTATACTTACATCAGCCACATTCAAACCCCCGAAGAACTTGAATTCGGTTGATAAGCTATACGTGTTTAGTCTTGATGGCCAGAGACCTGTGGCCGAAGCAGCCCCTTATGAGAAGGACTACAACGGAGGACGCTGGTGGGTTCACTTGGTTGAATTCACGGAATTAGGTCTGTCAATTCATGATAGTGATCATGACGGTGTTGCAGACTTTGAGTTGACCAGTGATGACGCCGTCCTGCAACATGAAGCCTTGGGACACTTGACAATCACACCCACCCAAACATTCTTTGAATGTCCACTCTTGCGTGCATAGGGTTTGAAGGAGAACTCTCCTACTACACCCTCCCCTCCTTTTTTTAATACATCCAAATCACAGTGCATCCAAGGGTGCCTTCGAACTAGACAGTCTTTAGATGCGTTTCTATTTCTTTCCCAGTCTCTCACTCCAGACTTCCAAGAAGTATTCCAGAGAACGGTCGTAAGTTCTTTCAGCATCAGGCGGGAATATACAGCCTGGCAATTCCCGGTGCTTCCAATGGTAATCAAGGCAATCACAACAGTATCCCTTTCTTGAGCAACCTGGATAGCTGCATCCACAACGTGCCTTGTTCTTCTCTACGTTACATATGCGGCCAGACATTGTATTTCCCGGTGGCTTCCTTATGTCCCGGTTAAAACCTGTTTGGTTCTGTCGGTAGTCTAATAGAGGCAAACGTCCTAGTGTAGAAAAGGCTGAAACTGATGCAGACAGAAACCCGAAAGGAGCAGTTGGTTAACCGGAGCGAATTCAAGCCCCCTCCTCTTTGGGTACTGGGACCAATCCTATACCTGATTGGTGTTGTACTCTCGCTGTTTACAAATAACCTTGAGAGCTTTCTTTTGGACTATCCTTGGACATGTTTCTTGCTAGCATACACAATAGGAACTTGGGTCATGCCCCACTTTCGAGAGAGTCACGAAATGGCTACCCTTGCGATTAGAAACGTCTTCTTGGTTTCGGATGAAGCGTTTGAAGAAATCGTGAGGACCAACATGAAGAGACTCACTAATCTGAGAATCCTGGTCTTTGGTCTCATATTCTTGCCCATAATGCTATGGGCTTGGACGCAGCGTCTTTGGTGGGTAGACTACAATAGTCCGCTCTTCTTTGATGTGTACTACTTGGTGCTTGTAGCATTTGTGCTACCTGCCTATGCGGGGATCATGTTTGGTGCAGTCGTTGCATGCCACTTGAATATCCATAGGCTCTGCGAAAGAATCCCGATAGACTCCGAGTACGTATTGGAAGAAGGGCGGCCCATCATACGCAAGTTCTGGGGGGATCTCGTAGTAGGAGTCACAGTCGTGGCGTTCATCATGAGCGCGCTAACAAACGTTCCCGTATTGCTCTACTCTGGGGAATTGAGGTCGGTTCTAAATCTCGGCTTAGCATTGTTTCTCTCGATTGTTATCTTCCTTTTTCCACACTACTTATTCCATAGGATGTTGGGAAGGGCAAAAGATGAGATGCAGACGCGGATTCTGGAGCAAAAGAAGAAACTGGGGCCTTGGCATCTGGAGGAGATCGTCGGAAGCATGGATGAACAGAAGACCACCGAGATGTTGAATCTGGTCTACTTGACTCAGTATCAATGGAATATCAGAAGCAAAAGCACCTGGCTTGTAGACTTGAAAGCCGTAACGGAGCTTCTAGTTGTGGCAACCATGCATTTTGTTCTCTTGGAGATTCTGACACTTCTTATGCATCTTTAGGATGACATCGGCATAATTACTCCTAACTGAACAATAGTGCTCGCTTCAACAAATCTCGAAGTCCATGATTCTCCTAATCGACTCCAAGGCCTCCCGGACACCAACTCTTCTTCCTTCCTGCAGTACATTTGGATACTCCTTTGAGTAATGTTCCAAGCACTTGCCGAGTGCCATCACAAGAATATCAAGTGAAGTTGGTCGTTCTCCGTTTTTGACAAGATGATTAATGGTCTGACGCGTTGTCTTGGCTATTCTTCTCTTCACAGAGTCCCATGTTATCGATGTGCCGGTTCTCACTCTCTTTCGGCACACAATGACCATGTCATAGATGATGTTTGACATATCGTAGAGGTGAGTAGATGCCCTCATCTCACTTCTGACCGGATGGATTGTCGTGACATAGAATCCCGAGTCTAGTATGGCCTGTAATACAGCCGCCCAGGCTTCTTCCTTCTTGTGATGGAATGTGAAGACCAAGATGCCATCGTCCTTCAGAACTCGATTTGCCTCTGAGAAAACGTCTGTGAGGCTTTTGAGGAACTCTTGCTCGCCCTTCTTCTGAACCCGGTTTTCAATCACCTCTTCCTCCCACGGCACAAGCTCTCCCCTGAAATGTTCATACCGTTCGTGAAGAGCAAGCCTCAGCCAGACATAGAAGAAATTCGATAGTTCTGAGTACATCACATTACCGTAGTACGGTGGATCCGTGATGACTGCGTCTGCAACCCCGTCAGGAACGGAGATATGACTTGAAGATCCACACTTCAACAGAACCCTTCTCTCATCTCCCAGGCTTTCGTAGTCTGGTGCCAGTGTGGCGGCAACAGGAAATCCGGACTGAACCTTGGTCGTGGATTTGTCTACAACCAGCCTTTCGTATGGGCTCCTGCAATACTCCTTTCCCTCAATGACCAAGTTCAGAAATGCAGTGAATGCCCCTCTGCCTTTTGGAGTGTCATAACAGTTGGCCTCTACCGGTGCCATTGAGGGAGAGAAGGAGTGAGTCCGAAAGATGTCAGTGATGAAGCCCCGAGTTGCATTATACTTGGCAAACATGTTGTTGTATTTCAGACTGTTCGAGAAGGCCAGTATGAGGAACTCCTTGACTTTCCAATCGTCTATCTTGAGAATCCAACGATAGATCTTGCCTAGGTTCAGGAGCTGTCGGTCATTGAACATGTCCCTGAATCTCAGGTAACCATGATTCAGGGCACGCCTGGTTTCAACTCCAATTGGAATCTGTGTGTCCGGAACTGGTAGTTTCGCGTCTACTTTCTCGAACTCCGCCAGAGCCAATCTCAAGAGTTCGAAGTCCCTAGAATCTGGGGTCTTGTAACCTCGCCCGTTCTTAAGACGAGGATTGCGATCCTTCTCACAAGCTTTACAGTGGAATTCTACAGCATACATCTGCTCCTCGGGCTGTCCATTCTCTCTGATATAGTCGATAATCTTGCCTGATTTGCATCCTTTACTGCTACAATGATACTCTCGTCCATTCGTAAATGACGTTTCTAGAGGAGTGAATATGTAGTCACAATTGCTACAATTCACCTCATTTCTGGAGTTTTCTGCGTGAAAAATGCTCCAACACTGCGGACATATTACAAAATCGCCCTGTTCTGAAGGATT
>JBHLOD010000134.1:0-5123 GCA_048940825.1 Promethearchaeota archaeon
AAAGAGACCCAAGTAATACGTCCAAGGATAAGAGGGAGGCGTGAAGATTCCTCCCAGAACGAATATCCCAATTAGCCCTGTGACTATTAGCACTCTGAATATTGCCTTCTCCTCTCCCATCAGGAACACAATCCTCAACGTGACAAGAACACTTGGAATCATGCGTTTTTGAACACTTCCGCCATATTCTTCCGTGGGAAGGTCTTAAGGAAGAGGTGGGGGTCTGGTCAATATCAGACTCACAAGAAGTCAATCTTTATCTCATTGATTTGCCATCACTCTAAGCAAAGTAGAGCGTAGTTGGAAGGGGCATCATGTCCGAAGTGATAGATATCAGAACGGAGAAACTCTCGAAGAGTTTTGGAAACATACGAGCGCTTGTAAATCTTGACCTTGAGGTCCGCCGTGGAAGTGCTTTCGGGTATTTGGGTCCAAATGGTGCGGGAAAGACCACTACTGTAAGGATACTCTCAGGGCTCCTGCGACCAACAAGTGGGGATGCCGCAGTATGCGGATATGATGTGCACACACAAAGAAACGAAATCAAGACAGTGACAGGCCTGCTGCCAGAGGCTCCTGGTCTCTACTCGAAGCTCTCTGCTGTCGAGTTTCTCGAGTTCATTGGAGCATTGAACGACCTCACTGGAGAGAAGATCCGGAAGCGCATTGATCGACTCTTGGACCTTCTTGGTCTAGAGGGGAGACAGGATGATCTACTTGAGTCCTACAGCTCAGGGATGAAGCAGAAGGTACTTGTGGCGTCAACGGTGCTTCATGAACCGCGCCTCGTGTTCTTGGATGAGCCTACCTCAAGACTAGACCCTGCGGCCAGTGCACTGGTGAAAGAACTGATTCTTGTGATGGCAAAGGAGATGGAAACGACCTTCTTCATATGCACTCACATGACAGATTTCGCAGAAGACGTGTGTGAGATAATTGGAATACTGAACGAAGGGGTTCTAACCACACTGGGATCTCCAAACACAATTGTGGATAGTGTAGGAGCCCATGATCTAGAGGAGGCTTATCTCAGAATCGTGGGTGGTGAAGTGGACCGGTCCAGGCTCCTTGCCTGGAGGGAATAGGCGTGGGCAGCAAGTGGCTAGTAATCGCAAAGGCTGAATACTACGTGCAGACATCCAGATTTCGCCGTTTCCGTAGAGAAGTCAGTCTGCTTCTCCTGATTCTCGGCGTCATTTGGGCTCTCTACATAGTACCAGAGATAGTATCGGGTTTCCTTGCGGGAATTGCCCCACTGACTCAGATGTTGCTAATGGCGAGCTTCCCCGGTCTGATGCGTTCTGTAATGCTCTTCCTCTGGATTATTCTGCTAATCTACCCCATCTCATATGCCCTACAGGAGATACGAATTGGCCAGTGGGAGATTATGCTCAGCAACAACGTAAGTACACGAGACATGATGTTTGGAATGTTCGCAGGGAAAGTGCCTAGCTATGGACTTCTTGTGCTCTTTGTGGCACCCATTATGCTCAATCCATTTGCACTCTTCTTCAATGTCAGTCCAATTGGGCAGGCCATCATGTATCTTACTGTCTTCTTCGTAGCACTCGGCACGCTCTTCCTTTCCAGTTTCTTGAGCACAGCAATCCAAGCGAGACTAGGCGAGTCACCTCGAGGGAATGATATCGCAAAGGCCTTGACCATGGTGATTGCTATCGTTATTCTGGTCCCGATGTATTGCCTGATTTATCTCGCAGAATCGATGTCAGCAGTTCTTGGAATGGATGTCTTCCTATTGTTTCCATTTACGTGGGGAGCTGATGCCATCTCATGGACTGTCATTGTCTTCAATGGCATAGGTCTGACGGCGACAGGGTTCCTGAGCATTCTAAAACTGGATATCTTGACTGATCTGTTCCTATTGTCTGCGTTCACTGGAGGCATTCTAGTCCTGGCCATCTCATCGGCAGATAGAATCTTCAGCTTCGGTGCAGGTCCAAGGACCGAAAAGGTGACCACAGTCGGTCCAGAGAACTTCATTCTCAAGGGTATAAGAAGAGTCGCTCCAGGGCCATTTGGGGTAATGGTTGTGACTTCTATTAAGGAGTTCAGCAGGAAGATGCAGAATGTTTCGAGGTTGCTTTACGGTGTGGTACTCTCCGTGCTTTTTCCTGTAATAATGACCGCCTCCATCTCATCGATTCCTGAGGAACCTCCACCTGGAGTCTATGAGTTCATTGTGATGTTCATGATCATCTTGGTCGGAATGATGCTTGCGATGATGAGTGGAATAACCTTCGGAGGAATTGGATTCATTGAGTCAAAGGATCAACTCTGGATAATAAAGTCCGCACCCAACGGGGCTTGGAAGTTCGGGAAGGCTAGAATCACCGAAGCGTTGCTGCTTGCCATTCCTATTGCGATTGTTCCATCAATAGCTATGGTATTCGTCTTTCGATTTGGGTTGATTGAGTTTGTTGCTTTCATAGCCTATGTCTGGTGGGCAACTTCGGGAGCCGTCTTGCTCAGCACGGGCATCACTGCAAACAACCCAGCCTACGAGGATCAGAGGAGCCGCGCGTTCCATGTAAACGCCTTCGCCTCTGTTTCCTCAGTAATGGCAATCATGCTGGTCTCCCTCTTCGCAGGGTTCGATATGTTGGTGGAGTTCGGAAACCTGCCACTCTTCATGGTCGCGACCAGCACTCCCCTTGTGGCTATTGGTTTGCTGGTCTATTTGGTGGGGATAGGGAGACTATCTAGGGTTGATACCAAATGACTCATGAACTTCGACATGGGAAACGATCTCCGTTCGCGGCGCTAGCCGTGCTGGTGTCCACAGCGCCGGCCCCAATTCTAGATGTGCACCGGTCAAGGGCTATCTTCCTGACATATGAAAACGAGTTGTACTTCCCTTGGGCCACCTATGGTCTGCCAAGCCACCGAGAAGAGATCTACTGGTTAGGAGCGACTTGTCTTAGCCTGTCAACCAGCTTCCTTGGCATCTTCGCAAGACATATATGTGAAGTCTACTTCACGTGAAACAAACTTCACATCAAGTTTCGGATGATGGTGATGATAATCAACCAGCTCAAGGAGATTAGGACACGAGCGATGAACGAAGCATCTGACCCCAGTGAGTGGACACAGGAGGCCTTGGGACAACGAGTAGGGGTCACTAGGCGGACAATCATTGCAATAGAACGAGGAGTCTACAATCCAACACTTGAGCTAGCCTTCCGACTTGCAGTAGAACTTGGTGTGTCTGTTGAGGAAATCTTCTCATACAGGAGGGATGAGGATGAAGCGTAATCTGGCTCTCAATCTGGCGTTGGTAGTTGCATCAGTGGTTCTTGTCACCATAGTTCTGCTGTCTGTTCCAGAAAGAGCACCGGATCTGCTCACTGTAATCATAGTCAGCACAAGCATCACACTCCTTCTCCTTTGGCGTGCAGACGTTGACGCTAAGAAGGACGAACGAAGCATGCAGCTTATGGGTCTAGGAGCCCGGAACTCGTTCATCTTCCTGCTATTCGCCATGCCATGGCTAGCAGCGTTTCACATGGTCGGAATCATCATACTCGATGCTGGGCTTGTGCTTCTATTCCTCTGGATCTTGTCTCTTGGTATTGCTTGGCTGACGTTCTTCTACTACGACACGCGTTGACCAATTGCAGATCCAAACTGGATAGACATGAGTCCGCCATGTTGGTGACACGAGTTCTATGAAACCCCTTGAAACTCGGCTCTGTGTGAACCCGTTCAGCAATGGCAGGTTGAGGGTGTCATTTGCAGAACTAGCGAAAGAAGACCACTCATTCCACACTCGTCACGACATGAAGTTCATCCTCGGATCACATTGTTTCACTGGCAATAATCACCCAGCTACCATCCAACTTCTCTCTCCGAAAATACCACTCCAGATTCATCGAACCAAGACCAGCGTGAGTCTTATCAGTTACCGATTGACCATCGGTTGCTACCGACTTGATGGAGCCATGGTGGATTGAGAATCGAAGTACTGTATCAGCTAGAAGATGAGAAAACAACTCAGACGATGCTTCTTGAGTCTGTGGTCCCACTGAGTATTGAGCAGATTCATGAGTGGGTCTCTTCAGGAGTGTCTGACAAGAATCTCTGGATGACAAAGCGGGGACCCATAATCTTCCCTGGAGCTCTCGGTCGTCCGACTGAGGGACAGATCTTCGGGGCCTGGGACCTGTCGTCTGGGGAGCGAAAGCAGATTTGGAACGTTGTGGCAATCTCGGCCATTTCATCTGCAGTGAAAGACCAACAGTACAGGATACCATGGATATTGTATGCAAAAGTGAAGGATAAGCTCAGTGTGGACTATTTCCGCCAGAGGATGGACCTTGACAAGGAGCAACAAAAGCAACTGAAGAAAGTCCTGAAGGCAAATGTATGGGTTCCCATTGCCATGGAGATGGACCCTCCAGTTGATCAAAATGATCCCGTGAAGATGGCCGAGGTATTGGAACACACTGGGAAATTCACAGAGGCCTATTTCAAACATCGAGATCCAAGAAAGGTCGATTGGCCTCTTTTCGAGTCGCACACGCTCTTACGAGGATGAGAGTCTTTGTAGTTTCCTGCCAAAGCAGGCCCTATGGACAAGTCCCACAACCTTCTGTTCAAACAGCATTAGGACGCTTTAACTTATTAGAACGTTCTCTTCTTGCTTCCGTCCAGAGGGGAAACCATGCACTACGTTGAAAAGTGCCCTAGATGCGGCAAGAAGGAATTGGCCTATGAAAAGACGGTCACTCTGGGGGACCTCTCATACCAGTACTTCAGCTGCAAGAAGTGTAATGCTTTCATCCAAGCTGACAGGTATGGCAACGTATGGGCAGTAGACGTCCCCCGTTAGGTCATCGAGAACTCGTGCTGCACATGTTGGCCTGCCGACCCTCTTGAATGGGCTCGACCCACTGATGGCAGGTCAATCTTGGAGAGTTGTAGGAGGTGCTTTGGGCATTAGTAGTCCTCGAAATGAAGCGGAGAAGCTCCTGAAGCTTGGCTTGTCACACCAGAGTAATGGCAGGCTTAGGGAAGCTGAAGAGAAGTTTCAAGCCGCAGTCGAGATTGATCCAACGTGCGAGGGTGCTTGGCTGTCACTCGGAATGGTCCAACAGGACCAACAC
>JBHLOD010000135.1:0-5119 GCA_048940825.1 Promethearchaeota archaeon
CGCAAAGACATCAATCTCAAGTCTTTCAAGCGTGCTAACAACAAGGCGATAGAAGTCGTCCTTTCTGTTGTATTGGTTGACTATCGGACCAGACAGATATACTAGGACCATCTCAATGCCTCAGTGAGTTCAATCCAGCTAGTTCACTCATCTGGTTCAGTGGATGATGGCTGTTTGCTTAGTTCGGAAATAGAAGGGATTCTACCGTCATCTTCGACTTCTTCTATTCTTCCTGATCGACCAAGAGAGAGCTGCATCTTACCACGCCAATCCTTGGCCCATCCGTCCAGCAACTTGATGACCATTCCTACCGAGAGGCTACTCCCCTCGCCAAAACCCCATAGGCTCATGATTGCAGTATCGCCAACCTCATCGGCAACCAAGACTTCTGTCAACTGCGTCTTCCGACCGCCTCTTGTCTGAACTATGCGAGGTGGAGCAATGGATACGACTCGCACAACAATCTCTGAAACATTCTTGCCCACCTCAACTTCACTCAGTTTCAATTTACAACATCATCTTCTTTCATGTTTACTTGGCTGCGTGTAATGAGAGAAACCTGCAAATCAGTCTTCCGCGACACGTAATGAAGCGAACCCCTGGTCTGAATCGGCGGGTTCAAGCACGCGCCTAAGACTCGTCATGCTCTTCTTGAGAGGACCTCTGCGCGAGTATCGCATCAATCTCACTTATAGCTTCCAAATCAACCGAACCGAGCTCCTCAGGTTCGCTTGGCCCATCCTCCAGCTTGTCTATCTCTCCCAAGATCATGGAGAGCTCTCTCATGGAGTCTTGGTCAAGTTCTGGTTCAGTATCAGTTTCTCCGTTCACGAGGACTACTTCGTCGCTCGACAACGCCTCGAGAGCTGTGTCAAGCTCCTCTCGTGAAACCTTCTCGATTTCAGCGGAAACGCTTTCATCCGCCTCCAGGGCTTCAAAAATGAGCTCGATTGCCATTTTCCTGCCTCCCTGCTCTGCGGCAACTACTTCCAGTTCTGTTGGCCCTTCTTCAGCACTCACTGCAGAGTGCTCGGCCTCCTCCTTCTCTGGGACTATAGCATCAATGGTCGCAGTTTCTGGTTCTTCAATCGTTTCCACAACCAAGTCCAATGGTTCTGACTCTGTGATCTCTTCTGGCTCAACAGAAATGTCGAATTGGACTATCTCTTCATGAGCTTCGGTATGAACCTGTTCCACTTCTTCGAAGACATCAGATACAACCTCGACATCAGCCATTGCTTCTTCAGAGTCAAAGAAGATCGCTTCTACAGTGTCTTCAATCTCTTCAAGTACTTCCTCCACTACTTCATAATCATCAGCATCTTCTATCACATTGCCATACTCATCAACAAGGACCTCTTCAACAACTTCGATTGCCTCAAACTCCTCCTCGAGTTCCTCTTCCTCCTTATCACGCGCCATCGCATCCACTTCAGCAATGGCCTCTTCAGTAGCCTGATCAGTGAAGCGTAGCAGCTGAGAGGTTGGTAGGTCAGGTAGAGCGACGCCCACATAGGTCGCCGCGGCATTCATCAGAATTCGCAGCATCTCGTCTCGGCGACCCTTGTCAATGGCCACCATGGGATAGGTAGGAACTCCGAGAATCTTCTGGACAACCTCCGGCTTCATGACATTGGGTTTATCCTGCTTGTTGGCGATGGCAAAGAGGGGGACCTTTGGAGCATCTCTTCTTATGAGTTTGAGAATGTCCTTGCTTATGATGACGTTACGCAGCGAAGAATCACATACCAAGAATATGACATCTGCTCCGTGGAAATAGAAACGCCACAACTTCCTGAATCGTTCCTGGCCGGCAAAATCCCAAAGGACGAGGGAATAATTGCCAAAACGGATGTTCTCAACAGTTTCGAGATTCAGAGCGATAGTTGGTACGTACTGGGTCGGAGGGGTATCTCCAAGAAGAAGGTGAAGGGTCGTAGTTTTTCCGACACCACCTTCTCCAACAAGGGCAATCTTGAGCTTTGTGACAACAGAGGCCTCAATGACATCCTTATAGTTGTCAATCACACTCTTGATGCCTAACTTCTTGATTCTCTTCCTTATCTTGGATGCGCCGTCCTTGAGTTTCTCTGCGATTACCCTATCGTCTTCTCCGGCATCAGTCACATAGACAAGGAGTACATCCGCAATGACCTCTCTGCCCATGAACTTGTCATCGTCAATTATCAGTGGGAGTTCAGTAAAATCGTTCTCTGAGGCGGTTTGAATCTCATTTCGAGTAGCAAGGAACTCCTTGACCTCTTCCCATGGAACTTCAATGGGCCAATAGGAGGAAGACGCGAGTAGATCGCCCGTAGATGTACGAATCAAATACGTGGAGATTATCAAACTTACTCACCGTCAGGTATTCGCAGTAATTGGAACCATTCGAAGCTATATACAGCATTCTAAGGCGGCATGAGTAAGAAAAATCACCATATGAGACAATCTGTGATGGGGGCCTATTCTGTGTCTTACAAGGAGATATTTGGACACAGAGGTCCGCTTACGCGGCCCTCCGCATCCGTCGGGCCTTCAAGCCGAACGCACGCAGAAATCAGTTTGCGCAAGTATTGTTTGCAAGGGGATTCATCCCCTCGGAAGCATACGCTCCGAGAGTCCAATGCTAGAACTCGTAATAGGGACCGTGTGTTGCGAATGCGAGTTCTGTGACGGGGAAGTCATGCGTTCTGCCCTTCACGAAGGCTGCCCACCCCCGACCGGGGGTATGCAGATAGCTGACTGCCGGGACAACATAAGAAGCTTTCTGGTTTCCGAAAATACGAATGGCCGTGTCATAGAGTGGTAGAGTGGTCAAAAAAGGCCTTAGTGCGTAGATGGAGCCTCCAATGGGGGAGTATCCAGCTACTACAGACGAATATGGAAACAGACCATTTCTAACGTGGGAAGTTGTCCCTCAACAGCCGAAGGTGGTTGTGAACCATCTCCATGGCCTTGGGATCGTCAGGAGTCTTCTCCAAGTCTGTGACCAATGTCTGTAGGAAGTACTCGGGGAAGAAGAGCCTCACTCGGATGTCGTTGAGGAGGAACAGCCATTTGTCGTATTCTCCAGAGGGCCCCTTCCTCCTTCTCTCAGAAACGACTCTGAACTTCTTGAGCGTTTGAACTGCCTGCTTGAGTTCCTTAGGGGGTATTCCCAAAGTAGCTTCGAGTTCTGATATGTTGACAGGCCTTCTTCTAAGCTCATTCAGTGTGTCGTAGCAATCGGGATCAGCGAGAATAGAGGCCACTGAAACAGTATCCTCGGGCGTTTTCTGCCACTCAGTTAGGAACTCCAAAACCTCAGACTTGTACTCTGCCGCCAACTCAGGGTCAAGTATGCCACTCGCGGCCTCCATGGCTAATAGTGGAGGTGCGCGAAACACCTCTAGGTCCTTTATCATGAAGACACAGGTGCGACCGATCTCGTCCACCCACTCAGATTTCACAAGTCCCAGTTCCTCAAATGGCGCCAAAACTGACTCGACGCTGACACTGGGCAGACCAGTGACCATCTTCAGCCATTCCTCAAGGTCTTCCTTGGAGATACCACCCTTCCAGAGCTTCGGAAACACAGCACGTGAGATTTCGTCAGAGAATAGACGTGCAAGCCGAGACTCATCAGTCATCCCAGCCAGTCGTATTATTCGACGGTAGGTGTTGTCGAGCTCAGTCTGGAACTCGGCATCGGTCATGGAAACGACTGCGTTCGTCAACGGTGATACAATCGAGGTTATCGCAGCTTCGTAGGTCTTCGGGTCTTCGGACTCCGTGAGCAGCAGCGAAACGCAGTATTGCTCCTCTTCTCGCACAATGCCCGTATAATAGGAGGCAACGTTGTATGGTTCACCTCCAATACGGATACTGAGAGATGAGAACCCGGCAGTGGCGTCACCCATAGCATGCGATGTGAAAATCCTCATGATCTCTGTATTGAGATCTTCTCGGTAGTAGTCCGCGAAGTCCGCAGGAACCTTCGCTTTGAGAACTGCACCGATCTTACTATCCCAGTCAATCAAGAGCATAGCAACTGGCATTCTTTTTCTCTCCGGTCCCAATTCTGACTGGTCGTGGAGCTGTGTTTGAGACGTTTCCAGAGGCTGCTTAAAAAAGCTTGTCACTAGAGGCTTCGCAAAACAGTCAAAATCGCTCAAAAAGCGCACTTTCTTTCCTCAGGAATTCATGCCGGGAACTCTTCCAAGAACTCGATGATCTGCTTGTATACATCGCCGACGACTTCTTCCAACTTCTTCGTGGCATCTATGACAGAGAAGCGTCCGCTGTCCTCGGAAACCATCTCAAGGTATGCCTGTCTGACCTTGACTAGACGGTCGTGCTGTTCGAACTGCTGATTCAGGGTCAACTTCCTAGTTGAAACTCTCTCAAGTCCAATCTCCACGGGAACGTCTAGAATAAACACAATGTCAGGCTCAGGTGCGTCAATCTCTTCCCGGTTTCTGCGGAGAATCTCCTTCCAATGCAGTCCTGTACTCGTCGACTGATATGCCCCTGATGCAAAGAAGTAGCGGTCCATTAATACAATCTTGTCAGCATCAAGAGCAGGCTGTATCTTGTTCTTGATATGCCACTCCCGGTCGCGTAGGAAGAGCTCAAGCTCCTCCTCCGGCGTAAGCTCTCCAAGTGCAGATCTCTCTCGAATCTCTTGGCCCCATTGACTCTCCCGCGTGGGCTCTGTAAGCTTGACGACCTTGTGTCCATCACTGAGAAGCATCTCTGCAACACTATCGCAGACTGTTGTTTTGCCTCCTCCATCCACTCCCTCAAGTACGAATAGCTTGCCTCGGGTCGCAGATTCAACAGTCTCCAATAGCTGTGGTCTCCTATCAGAACAAGACAGTTCCCGAACCACATTGGTATTAGGTCCTTCGGTTCATTGGCCGAAAGCAGCAAAATGGTTACAACTCGAAACGGGCCAGGAATGCTTCAAAGAACGTTTATTAGGAAGACCACGTCAGGGCACGCGAGAACCTCCAGGGGATTCAATTCATTCCCAGCGTGGACACGTGAGGTGAGAAATCGGCAGGGCATCCCCCTCCCATGTAACAAACTGCGATAGCGACTTGCGTCCAACCGCGTTCGTTCGTTCTTTGGGTCCCCT